>NZ_KB850142.1:865657-1122112 GCF_000369685.1 Acinetobacter sp. CIP 102136 | reverse complement strand
TGATCCCTTCCCGAACTCAGAAGTGAAACCTCTTAGCGCTGATGGTAGTGTGGGGTTACCCATGTGAGAGTAAGTCATCGCCAGCTCATTATTCCTAAATCCCCCTCCGCATTAGCAGAGGGGGATTTTTTATGTGTGGTTTTTAGAAATAAGTCTTTTATTTTTGATTCTGATTTCTATATGCATTCATTTCCTATCGAGCTCCACGAACTTATTAATTTAAGTGTATAGAAGTATTTATCTGAAATCTTATTAAAGTCTTTTTAGAAGGATGATTCGCGTTAATATGACTAGTGTTATCCGGTCGATATAGTTTGATCTAAAAGATTTTACAGTTCTATCTTATAAATCCTAAAAAATAAAAAACCAGCGAATCGCTGGTTTTTTATGGCAGGGTATTTTTACCGAACACGCGTATCACAACTGTAGTTAATATTTTCTAAATATGCTTTCATAGCAGAAATTTCAATAGGTATTATTTAATAACTACTAATTATCAAAGCTTTACATCAAATAGCCTAAGCATTATTAATTTAATTAGCTTAAATCAGTAATTATAGAGAGTCTTTCAGCATTTTTTTATGCTGTTTTACTTGTTTGGCATAACGTTTACCTTGTTTACGTATTTTACGATTATTTTCATAACCCGATGGACCTACATTATAATAGGCAAGCGCTTTCTTCCAGTCACCGGATGATTGATTATATTTAGAAAGAATATATGTACCACATTGGATATTACTGCTTTCATTGTATAAATCACCTGGACAAGTTTGTTGCCAATATCTCGGAATCACTTGCATCAAGCCTACCGCACCTGCTGGCGAAGTTGCTTGGCTACGATAAGTAGATTCCTGACGAATCACAGCCGCCACTAGAAGTGGATCTACACCCTGATTTTGTGCATGTTGAACAATTAAAGGTGAAACACGATTAGCTGTACTGGATGGGGTGGAATAAGCAGTTTGAATGCCTTTAGACAGCTTAGCTGCGCGTTTTTCTACCGAGCCTCCGCCCAAGGATGAACAACCCGCAAAAAGAAAAGTGCTCAATAAAATAGAGGAAAATTTAAAAGATTGAGAATGAAATAGTGAACGTTTAGATTTAATTGGATTGAATAAATGAGAAACAAACAAACTGTGAATTCCATGCCTGAATAAACGTATTTCGATGTTAGGCAGCCTATATACAAGAGTCAAGCTTGCTGCTGATGAAAGCACTTTATTAATGTACAAACTTTATCTATCTACTAAAAAATCTCTAAGTTGAAAGATTTTTCAGCATCCAGATTTCACAGGCTTCACTATGTCCGGTATTGCCTTGAGGATGATCAAGATGCTGAAAACCTAATTTTTCATAGAGTTTCACCGCTTGCCAAAGCACTTTAGTTGTTTCTAGATAGACTGACTTAATCTGATGAGCCTGTGCGAATTCAAAAGATAATTCTAAAATTTTCTTGGCAAAACCCTGCTGACGAATTTCAGGTAAAAAGTACATTTTCTGAATTTCTAAAATAGTTGCATCACCTTTTAATAGCGCAACTCCACCACCACCGTAAATTTTATTTTGTTGATCCACAACAATCCAGTAAGCTGATTTCGTTTGCTGATAAACTTGATACAGTTCATCTAAAATAGAATCGCCTACCGCGAAACCAGATTCTGCTGCCAGTCCAAACTCTTGGGAAACACGACGAATAATGCTTGCAATTTGAGCATTATCTTCAGGCTGAATGGGACGAATATAGTACATATTGGTCTGATTTTATTTTGAAAAAACGATGAATTTTTATAACCTTAAATCCTTAAAAAATCCATCGTTTAATCAACTTAAGTAAGCTTAATTCGTTATTTAATGAGCAATCATTATTTTAATTCGCTCGATGATTTCCCTAATTCCCGACGGGCAATAATCAGTTGCTGAATTTGCTGGGTGCCTTCAAAAATATCCAGAATCTTGGAATCACGTGCCCATTTTTCCAAAAGTTCAGTTTCGTTATAACCAGTGGCTGCTGCAAGTTCGACACATTCTAAGGTAATTTCATTACCAATCCGACCGGCCTTGGCTTTGGCAATAGATGCTTCACGTGAATTTGGTTTGTGATTATCGGCCATCCAGGCGGCTTTCAGCATCAGCAAGCGTGCTGCTTCCCATTCAGCTTCCATATGATAGATTTGTGCTGCGATATTAGAGCTTTGTAAATACGGTGTGGCATAAGTGGAGTCCAGCTGATCCTTAAAAATCTCCTTGATGCGTTCCAGCGAGGCTTTCGCACAACCAATCGCCATGGCGGCGACCAGCGGGCGAGTATTATCAAAGGTTTCCATCACGCCAGCAAAGCCTTTAGCAACATCGATTTCTGCATGACCGAGCAGGTTTGCTGCAGGTACTCGACAGTTGATAAAGCTAATCGTGGCAGTATCGGATGATTTAATCCCTAATTTATGTTCCAGTCGTTCAACCTTCATTCCTGGAGTACCTTTGGTCACCACAAATGATTTAATGGCTGATCGTCCCAGCTTTTTATCCAGAGTAGCCCAAACGACCACTGCATCAGCACGATCTCCGGATGTTACAAAAATCTTCTCACCATTCAGAATATAGTCATCACCGTCTTTAGTCGCAGTGGTATGAATCGCCGCAGAGTCTGAACCACAGCCTGACTCGGTAATCGCCATGGCTGCCCAAGTCCCGTGAAAACGCTGTAATTGTTCCTCATTGGCAACGGCTGCAATGGCTGAGTTTCCTAATCCTTGACGTGGCATCGAAAGTAATAAACCAGTATCGCCATAACACATTTCAATAATGCTCAGGGCGGTAGACATATTAATGCCATTTTTATTGCTGCTGTCTGCATCGCCACGTTTATTGACTGCTGCACCTGCATTCATGCCTTCACTACCTTGGTTCATGCCATCCACGACTGAAGCGAGCATGTCTAGCTCTATCGGATAAGCGTGTTCAGCCTTGTCATATTTACGTGAAATAGGGCGCAAAACATTGAGGGCAACTTCATGTGCTTGATCAATCAAAAGCTTGAATTTTTTTGGAGTTTGTAGATTCATTATTGTTCTTCTTTATGTTTTGATCAGACATGCAAGCCAGAATGGAGAATGGCAGTGGCTCTCAGGTCTCTATACCAGCGTTCTACCGGATGTTCTTTGGTGAAACCATGACCACCCAAAATCTGTACACCATCGGTGCCGATTTTCATGGATTTTTCTGCGCAGAGCAGACGGGCCAGATAGGCTTCACGATGAAAGTTTTGTCCCGATTCAGCCAGACTAGCGGCATTCAAGATCAACACTTGCATCGCGTCAATTTCAATGGCCATATCGGCAATCATAAAGGCGACACTCTGACGATGGGAAATCGGTTCGCCAAAAGCGATACGTTCATTGGCGTATTGCACACAATATTTCTTAATGGCTTCACAGGTACCTACTGCCATTGCACACCACATCAAATTGCCCAAATCTACGAATGCACGATAATCAAAATCTTCATCTCCCAGACGCTGTGCTGGAGTATTTTCAAATTTGAGCGTGACTGTTTCTGTGGCCTTTAAACCCATAGCAGGCGACTTTTTCGCAGTGATGGTGCTGTCGCGTTGCACCACAAAGACCTCAGCTCTGCCATCCAGATCAGCACTGACCAGATACAGATCGGCACTTTCTCCCAAGAGCACTAAGGTCTTTTCACCCCGAATCAGATAATGTCCCTGATGTGCAACAGCCTTGGTTTTAAGTTGCTCCGGGTTAAACGCTGCTGTTTCTTCCTGCACCGCAAAGGTAGCCTTTAATTCAGGATTTTCTGCGAAAGTGCCCAGATATTCTGCCTGAATTTGCTCTGAGCCCCAGCGGGTAATGGCGTTAATGACACTAAAAGTCGAAAGTAAGCCAGCGGTCAGGCTGAAATCTCCTTGTGCCAAATGTTGAGCGATTAAAATATTGCTGACAATATCCTGTTCTGATGCAACGCCCCCCAATGCTTCAGGCAGGGCATAGAAATTCAGACCTAAATCAGTGCTGTATTGCCAGAGTTCATGGGGAAATAATTCATGCTGATCTGCATCATGCGCCAAGGGATACAGCACCTCTTGGGCAAATTGCTGCATGGCATCACAGGTCATTTGCTGTTCTTCAGTCAGGTTTAGATTAAATAAGGATTTAGACTGATGCGGCAGACGCTGTTTTTGAATCTTCTGGCCAGATTTCAGGATTTTCTGGGTTTGACTCAGGGTTTTGAATCCTACTTTTGAACTTTGATAAAGTGATTTTTCTACAAATTTCCGCAGCTTTAACTGGTCTAATACTTCGCTACCCGCGATTTTGGTCAGTATGGACAAGCCAAATCCTTGGGCTTTATTCACCATATTATTCATTCTGATTATCCTAAAGGTGTTGTCACGTTATTTTTTTTAATACTGACATGCACTCAGAGATAAAACCATGTCATCCCTGACACGAATGATTGACAATTTTTAGGTTTCGGGGATTGAAGAAATGGAGGAATAAATTAATGAAAAATAAAAGAAAGATAAAAATATAAAAAATCGAATATGTCTAAAAATTGACCCGAATGACAAAATCATCCGGGTCTTTTTGATGCAGATTTTATTTTAAGAAAGATGATGTCTAATCATGGCACGCACATTGGTTTTGGCATCAATCACGGTCATAAAGGTATAGGCACCAATAAATTTACGGCTAATAAACATAAATTCTTTGGGTGGAACACTGAAATAACGTGAAGCCATAGATCTCGATGCCTGTTGCATCACACGGCTATGCAGCTGGCTTTTTTTCCAGTCATAGCGATTATGTTCATCCATGATGCCAGCTGGCAATTCTTGATTATTTAGCGGTGAACTAAACGCTTCGGTGGCCAGTAAAAAGACTTTAGCCATATCCGGTTTGATGCTTTGCGGAATCGAATCAAAAAACTCATAACCAGTCATCGCCTTGACCATCATATCCGAGTCATGATGATAGCCTGCCTGGATCAGGTTACGCGCAACACTGAGCAGATGCTGGTCAAACTGGCGGATCGCGCCAAAGTCGAGCAGAATGATCTTGTCGTGCACATCTGCGCCATTGCCCAGACGAACCAGATAATTACCAAAGTTCGGATCGGTTTGCATCTCGCCCCATTCGAAGATTTCACGCACTGCAATTTCCAGAGACGCTTCACCTAACAGGTTGCGGCGTTCTTGGGGCAGGGATAACATTACCGGGCTATTGATCGGCACACCACGTTCAAAAGTCATGCATAGCACACGATCTGAGCAATATTCATTAATAATGGTTGGGACGATATAACGAGGATCATCTTTTAAACGCGCCGCAAAACGACGCGTGGTATCTGCTTCAATCTGATAATTTACTTCACGGTGCATCATCTCACGGACTTCATCGAACCACTGGTCGAATTCGCGGGTCTGCGGCACGATGCGAGTCAATTTCAGCATGTTTTTAAACAGGCTCATATCCGAATCAATGGCTTCTGCCACACCCGGATACTGAATTTTTAACACCAGTTCCATGCCATCAGATTTTCGGGTAGCGCGATGTACCTGTGCCAAAGAAGCTGTGCCCAAAGGTTCATGATCAATGGTGAGATCGTTGAGTTTTGAACCGAGTTGTCGCTGTAACTGGGTCTTGATGGCTGGCCATGCCAATGCCACCGTCTGATTGTTCAGGGTATTTAGAGCTTGAGTGACTTCTTCTGGCAGAAAATGCTCACCATACAGTGCCATCATCTGGCCAATTTTAACGATAGAACCTTTTAGCTTGCCAATTTCTGCCACCAGATAATCAGCCTGTTCTTTCATGGCTTTTTTACGTTTCTTTTCTTTTTCTTCTTCACTTGAGAACATGGAGCTTGCACTAGAAGCCGCCCAACGCGTGCCTGCCAGCAAGGATGCCTTTGCGATCGATAAGCGTCGATCCATAGAGGAGGTTTTCAGTTGTTTAAGCTTATCGTTCTGATCTGACATGTAAACTCGATCCTTTCATCATCAGCATGAAGCAGAATAAATCATTGTAAGGGATAGTAGCGTTTCTGCACGTATTAAAAAAGTTTAAGCCGCTGAATTCATAGTAAAAGCTAGGCAAGCTTTCATTTATTCACCAACTTGTATCAGTTTAGACAGGGCATTATGCCATTTGAAATTGGATTTTTAATTCGGATCGTTGTTGTAACTGTTGTTTATTTGTTTGAATATGTTGATGAATCAGGCGCTGTACGCTGTCATGCATGAAGCCCAAAGCATAGCCTTTTACAATCACAATACTTGGCAAGCCAAAAAACAGATATTTAGCATCGTCCAATGTCGCATCGGTAAATACGCCATGTTGCACTAAGGTCGACTGCAAAAATACCTTTTCTTGCTGCACCTGACTGGAGGCTTTATCATTCCAGTAATTCTGGCGCATCGCCATAAGATTATTGTGCTTATAGCTCATAGATCTGGGCTCATTTGAAGATTGAATGTGGATTATATGTGGGTCATGTGCCAATTTTCAATTGTGCAACTGTTTAATCTTTCATTCCGAGAAAGGCATAGGATTTTTGTCTGGACTGCGTTAATATCAGTGGATAATTTAAACAATATTGATTGTTAAACATTTATTGGGATTGTACCGGTTTCGGTCAAGGGGAAGTTATGCGTCTTGCATGGTTTTTAGTTGCAATTTTTGCGGGTACTGCGGTTCAGACGCAGGCTGCTATTGGGTATTCCAAGGAATATACACAGTGCATGAATTTTAGTTATGGTAATACACCTAAAGCGGAAAAATGCCTGGAAAAAGAGCTGAAAGTTCACAATAAACGTCTGAAGAAAAACTATAAAACTTATCTTAAATTGAATCCGAATCAAACCGCCGCCATTCGCAGTCAGCATGTATTGTGGGAGCGTAAACTGGCCCAGCAATGTAATTTTAGAATGTCAGGAAAATATGCCAAACAGCAACAAGGGCAATGTATGCTGGCTTTGATTATGGATCAGGCCAATCTTTATCAATCCCGTTCTTATGCGTCCGGTTTTCGATAAGTCGTCATATCATTAACATGGATATTTAACAAAAACACCTCTGAATAAAGTAAACATTTATCGGCATAATCGCTCACAAAAACAGGAGTTTTATAATTTTTGTGAGCGTAGAGAATTCGTGTTTTTCATGCTTTTAGCATTATAAAAGCAGGCAAAACAGGGTATCATAAGGCGTTTAAAAAAATGACCTTGGAGACGCCTTAAGTGGATCGACCGACTATTAGCCCTGAACATATGCAGGAAGCCGCTGAAAATTTAACCACCATTCGTGATTTTATTCGTTTTGGTGTGACAGCATTACGTCAATACGATGCACATTTGGGCCAAGGCACAGAAGATTATTTTGCTGAAAGTTCAGCGCTAGTGTTGCAAACCCTGTCACTAGAATGGAAAGCGGACGCTGAAATTCTAGATGCCAAATTATTGCCAAGTGAAAAAGCCGAATTTTTAAGTCTGCTGGAACGCCGTATTAATGAAAAAGTTCCAACTTCATATTTATTGAATCTGGCTTACTTTGACGGCAAACCCTACTATGTCGATGAGCGTGTGCTGATTCCACGTTCACCGATTGCTGAACTGATTCAGAACCGTTTTGCCCCGTATTTCCTGGGTGAACATGGTCAAATGGGTGAAGCGGTGAATAACTTGCCGGAAAACCCGAATCCAAAAACACCACAACGCATTCTAGATATGTGTACCGGTTCCGGCTGTATCGCAATTGCCTTGGCTTATGCTTTCCCTGAAGCGGAAGTAGATGCGACTGATATTTCGAAAGAAGCCTTGGAAGTTGCGCAAATCAATACTGAGCATCATGACAAGCAATATCAGATCGCTTTGCTTGAATCAGATCTGTTTGAAAAAATTCCAGCTGAAAACCAATACGATTTAATCGTATCTAATCCGCCGTATGTCGATGCGGAAGATATGGCTGATTTGCCTGAGGAATTCCATCATGAGCCTGAGCTTGCACTTGCTGCAGGTCAGGACGGTCTGGATCTGGTGCGTAAAATGCTGGCTCAAGCAGCAGATTATCTGACTGAGAATGGCCTGATCGTGATCGAAGTGGGTAACTCAGAATGGGCGATGCGCCAAAACTTTAATTCGGTTGATTTCTACTGGTTACAATTCCAGAAAGGTGGTACGGGTATCTTTGCATTGACTGCAGAGCAATGTCGTACCTACCGTGATTTATTCATACAGTCTATTCAAGCATAAGGAGTCGTTTGACATGGCAGGTAATAGTATAGGGCAACTGTTCCGTGTAACGACTTGTGGTGAATCTCACGGTGTTGGCCTAATGGCGATCATCGATGGGGTTCCACCCGGCATTGAGCTGACTGAAGCTGATTTGCAAAAGGATCTGGACCGCCGTAAGCCGGGTACATCGAAATTTGCAACCCAACGTAAAGAACCCGATGAAGTAGAAATTATTTCCGGTGTGTTTGAGGGTAAAACCACCGGTACTTCAATTGGTTTGTTAATTCGTAATACGGATCAAAAATCGAAAGACTACGGCAATATTGCGCAGACATTCCGACCGGGTCATGCCGACTATACCTATACCCAAAAGTATGGTTTCCGTGATTACCGTGGTGGAGGCCGTTCAAGTGCGCGTGAAACGGCAATGCGTGTTGCTGCGGGTGCAATTGCCAAGAAATTCCTTTTCGAGAAATTTGGCATTGAGATTCGTGGTCATGTAACCCAGATTGGTACTGAAAAAGCAGAGAAACTGGACTGGAACGAAGTTCCAAACAATCCGTTTTTCTGTGGCGATGTGGATGCAGTACCGCGTTTTGAAGCGCTAGTGACGTCTTTGCGTGAGCAAGGCACCAGTTGTGGCGCTAAACTGGAGATCATTGCATCTAAAGTGCCAGTCGGTTGGGGCGAGCCAGTCTTTGATCGTCTGGATGCTGATATTGCGCATGCCATGATGTCGATTAATGCCGTTAAAGGTGTAGAAATCGGTGATGGTTTTGGCGTTGCTGAACAGTTTGGTCATGAAAGCCGTGATGAACTCACCACAGAAGGCTTCCTGGCCAATCATGCTGGCGGTATTCTAGGCGGTATTTCTAGCGGTCAGGACATTCGTGTTGCGATTGCATTGAAGCCGACTGCATCTATCACCACGCCGGGTAAAACCATCAATATTGAGCGTGAAGATACTGATGTGTTGACCAAAGGCCGTCATGATCCTTGTGTGGGTGTGCGTGCAACCCCGATTGCTGAAGCGATGCTGGCGATAGTACTCATGGATCATTTCATGCGTCACCGTGCGCAAAATGCCGATGTAGTTGCGCCATTTGCACCGATTGAACCTAAATAATTTGCTTTAACTTTAAAGTGAAATTGTTTTAAAGTCAGACTCCGGTCTGACTTTTTTTATTTATAAAATGAATCACTATAAAAATATACGATTGGCAAGCAAAGCTGATATTCAGCAACTTACCATACTGATGAATACAGCTTATCGTACTCGGGGTGGATGGACCACAGAAGAAGGAATGATCCAGGGTGATCGTATTCAAGAACAACAGTTATATGAATTGCTCAATTCAGCAGATTTTCAGCTGTTTGTGTTGGAAATTGAAAATAAGCTTCTTGGTTGTATTGGCGTGAGCTTAGGGCAGCAAGTAGCAGAGATTGGAAGCTTTGCTGTTGCACCTGCTGAGCAAAAATCGGGTTATGGCAAGCAATTATTGGACTTTGCCGAATCCCATATTTTCGAAATATTTAAGAAGAACGTGATTCAGATGTCAGTGTTAAATGTTCGTACTGAACTGTTGGCATATTATCAGCGCCATGGCTATCAGCTGACTGAAAAGATTGAAGCATATCCACTGGGTCAAAAGCTCGGAGAACCTTTGATTCCGTTACATTTACTGATTTTAGAAAAAATCATCAGATCAATATGATTAGTTGGTGAAAATTCAAGCTTTTTACTGCTTAAATTGAGTAGTGGGAAAGCTCCTGAACATGCTAAGTTTTCTGTTTAGTCTAAGTGACTTAAGATTAGGCAGAAAACAGACCAGGATGTCATATGCTGCATATTATTTTAACTTCTTTATTTCCTCTCATCGGACTGATCAGCTTTGGCTATTTACTTAAGCGCAGGCAATGGTTGAGTGATGATTTTTGGCGAGGCGCAGAAAAGTTAAATTATTATGCACTGTTTCCGGTGATGCTGTTTTTAAATCTGGCCACTGCCAAGATTCAAATGGATGTCATTCAGGATGTAGTGCTTGTCGTATTTAGTATAATGGCTGTGGTCAGTATTGCACTGTATATTTTGCGTCATATTTACCAGATATCTTATGCGCGTTTCGGCGTCTATGTTCAGGGCTTGCTGCGCTTTAATACCTATATTGGCCTTGCTGCTGTTAGTGCCTTATTTCATCAGCAAGGTATGACCATCTTCGCGGTGATCATGGTGCTGTGTATTCCTTTGGTGAATATCTTATCGGTGCTGGCATTTACCCGTAGTCACGATATGCAGCTGAAAAAAATCATCCTGGATTTGTCTAAAAATCCATTAATTCTAGGCTGTATTGTGGGTGGTTTATTTAATCTTTCTGGTTTGTCACTCTGGATGGGAGCAGAGCAGTTTCTTAAACAGATTGCACTGTGCAGTTTGCCGCTCGGTTTGATGTGTGTGGGAGCAGCCTTACAGTTTCAGGGTTTTCAGCGTGATGTGTTGCCACTCAGCCTGATAACCTTTGGCCGCCTGTTCGGAATGCCGCTGATTGCATTTTTAGTGTGTAAAATTTTCCAGATTGATGCATTAACTACTCAGGTTTTGGTCTTGTTCTTTGCACTTCCTACCGCCTCAGCTTCGTATGTTTTAACCCGGGTATATGGCGGCGATAGCGAGTTAATGGCCAGTATTATCAGTGTACAAACAGTGGTCGCAGCAGTAAGCTTAGTACTGATGCTTTCTTGGCTTATCTAAAATTCTAAAATGGATAAGGAAAACTCTACATTTTGAATTATTAAAATAGCCTAAGCAAAAAAAAGGTTAAATTTTATTTAAGCGCCAAAATTAAATAAGTTCTGGAATTTTATAAAGGGTAGAACTTACTCGTTTTACTTACGGCAGCAAAATCTAAAAATTTAATATCTAGGCAATATCCTCTATCACACATGTATACTGTTAATTAAAAAAAAGAATCATGGATAAATTCACGTGAATTAACATAAATAAAAACTGTGTTTCTCCTAAAAATGGTATATAAATTGCTCATGATAATAAAACATTATTGCAGGAGAGAAATGCTTCTGCATTCGCCGAAGGAGCAAGGTCCCAGGAAACTCTCAGGCAAAAGGACTGTGATAATGGATAAAAACTCTGGAGAGAAGTGTTCAATCACTCACCGAAGGGGAAGGTGGCCGCATTGATGTGCAATGTATCTACCGAAGCTCTCAGGTACACATGACAGATGGGAAAAGACATCAATATAATCAAGGAGGTGTCTATGCGTCATGTCGTGGTGATTGGGGCCGGTATTACCGGAGTAACCACAGCTTATGAGCTGGCACAATCAGGCTATCAAGTGACTGTGGTTGATCGGCATCTTTATCCGGCAATGGAAACATCCTTTGCCAATGGCGGCCAGCTTTCTGCCTGTAATGCCGAAGTATGGAACCAGAAAGCCACGGTACTCAAAGGCATCAAATGGATGTCACAAAAAACCGCACCACTTTTGCTCAATCCTTCTTTCAGTGTGCATAAATACAGCTGGCTCATGGAATTTCTGGGCAATATCAAACATTATGAAGCCAATACCCGAGAGACTGTACGGCTGGCTTTACTGGCAAGAGCACGCTTATTTGAAATTGCCGAAACAGAAAATATTGATTTCAATTTAGAAAAACGCGGCATTTTACATTTTTATCATAACAAAACGGATTATGATGTTGCGATCAAAGTCAATGATCTGTTGTGTAGCGGTGGTCTGGAGCGCAATGCCATTTCCAATGCAGAAATCAAGCAGATCGAACCTGCATTAACTGGCGATTATTATGCAGGATTTTACTGTCAGAGCGATGCCACCGGGGATATTCATAAATTTAGTACCGGTTTGGCCAAAGCCTGTATGCAAAAAGGCGTGAAATTTGAGTTTGGTCAAGATGTTTTTGTTGTTGATCATCAGGCTCAGAATATTCGGGTTAAATGCAAACCTAGTACTGAAAATGTCCATTCCTCTCTAGAGGATGTTCTGGAAATTAATGCAGATGCCATTGTGGTCTGTGCAGGGGTTGGCAGCTATCAATTGGCTGAAATACTTGGTGAACGAGTCAATGTCTATCCAGTCAAAGGCTACTCGATTACCGTGCAACTGAATGATGAGCAGAGCCAGAACAACGCACCTTGGGTCAGTCTGCTAGATGAAAGTGCGAAAATTGTCTTGTCACGCCTAGGCAAGGATCGTTTGCGTGTTGCAGGAACAGCCGAGTTTAATGGCTATAACCGGGATATTCGTGCTGACCGGATTCAACCTTTAATTGACTGGACCAATCGTAATTTTGACCTGTGTACTGAGCATGTGGTGCCTTGGGCGGGCTTACGCCCAATGATGCCAAATATGATGCCTGTGGTACGCCGTGGCAAACATGAGCGGGTCTTTTACAATACCGGGCATGGTCATCTGGGCTGGACTTTATCAGCTGCAACGGCTGCAATAATCAGTCAGGAAATTGCGCAATACTATCCTGCTTAAATTGATAGCCCGCTTGCGGGCTATTTTTTACACCAAAAATCTCATTTTATATAACGATAAATTATAATATTTTTCAAAATAAATCAATCATATAGTCGATAAATACCGGTAAAACGTTCACAGCCTTTTTGCTGGCTACTGACCGCTAAAATGGCTTTACTATAGTTAAACTCATAGCGGCAGTCATTTTCGTTATCGGTGATCTGGTTTTTTGTCTCAGGCGTAGTATAGGCTAAAAAAGGAATGATCTGTTTCTCGGTCCGGTTATTCGGATTACGATAGGCTAGGCCTTCAATCTTGATCCGGTCTTTGGTCAGTTGATGAATCTTGAGATGTACAGGCTGCTTGGCGATTTGTCCCTGTTCAAACTTAATATAATGCTGGGTCAGACTTTGATTCAGTGAAATATAGACATTTAAATCATCTAAACGCCATTCAAACTGCTGTTTAAAACAGTCTAGCGTTTTGCATTGCTGTAAACGGGTCGCCCATAATTGTTGGCTATCTTGCAATAAGCGCACAGGCGCATCGGTAATCAGAAAAGCAGTAAAGTATTGGTCTGCGAGTTTTGCACGAGATTCAGCCAGCGATGCTGAGCAGACTTTATTCATGGCAGCCGTTTTTTGGCTGTCATCGCTACAGTTTAGTGTGATCGCCGAGCTACCTGTAGAAATCATCCCCAGACCGAGCATCAGGCCAATTATTTTCAACATATTTATATCAGTTTTCAGTAGCATGATCGCTTATACTTTCACTGTGTTACGCTTGGTCTAACTATAGCGAAATAGAAAGCAAGTGTACAAGATTTCAATGGGCTATTTCTAAAGGATGTATAAGGTGATTGCACAAATTCGTATTGGCCAGGGTCTGGATGTGCATGCATTTGAAGAAGGTGATTTTGTCACTCTGGCAGGCATTCAAATTCCGCATACTCACGGTCTGAAAGCACATTCGGATGGTGATGTGGTTCTGCATGCACTCTGTGATGCTTTGTTGGGTGCATTGGCGCTTGGAGATATTGGCCAACATTTTCCGGATACAGATCCTGAGTTTAAAGGTGCAGATAGTCGGGTACTACTCAAGCATGTTTATCAGCTGATTCTGGATCGTGGTTATCGCCTGAATAATGCTGATATTACGGTGGCTTGTGAACGTCCAAAACTGGCTAAGCACAATCTGGCGATGCGTCAAAGTATTGCAGATGTCTTGGATGTTGATGTGACTCAAATCAGTATTAAAGCCACCACCACTGAACAGTTAGGTTTTACCGGTCGTCAGGAAGGCATTATGTCGATGGCAACCGTGTTATTGAGCCATAGTAAATAAAATCAGGCAAAATAATTTGGATTAATTAAGGAAAGTTCCAGTTCCTGCGTTGCTTTACGGCCTTGTAACTGTAGGGCAACTGCATGCATTAAACCAGTCCAGGTTTCATTTGGTTCCCAGATCTGATGCAAGTATTCTTGTGCTGTAGGTAGATCCATATCCATATAGTACTGACGATATAAGTACATCAGACAGCTGACATGGTAGTTTTGCGAACAATGTACCCAGACCATTTGCTCTTTTACCAGATGATCGATCAGATCCAGTACCAGCAGGCATTGATTGTCTGAAGGGGTTTCCCAGGAAATCGGAACCTGAATATAGTTCAGTCCCAGCTCAAGGCAAATTTTATCTTCATGCGGCAGATACTGTTCGCTATCGGTCAACGCCACATTGATGACTGTAGATACACCGTATTCTTTCATCAGCTGTAATTGGGTAGTGGTCGGTTGACCGGAGCTAAACAGATGTTCGTGTATGAACTGAAAATTCTCAATCTGGCTTAATGCCGTTTCAATATCATTCATCAGATAAATTTTCCTTGTTCTAGAAATGCAAACGCCATCTTGGCGATGGCGTTGGTCAGATCATTTAACGATTAGGTAAAATGTCTTTCAATGCCTCATGCATGTCGAGTAAAACTTTTTCAGTCGTTTCCCAGTCGATACAGCCATCCGTAACGGATTGACCGTATTCCATATCATTCAGGTTCGCCGGAATGTCCTGACGACCACCCTTAAGATGACTTTCTACCATAATACCAACAATTGACTTGTTTCCATCAAGAATTTGTTCGGAAATGTTTTTAAGTACAAGTGGTTGCAGGTACGGGTCTTTGTTAGAGTTGGCGTGGCTGGCATCAATCATGATCTTGGTGCTGACTTTGGCCTTGGCTAGAGCAGCTTCTGCATCGGCAACCGAGCCTGCATCGTAGTTCGGCTTGCCATTACCGCCACGCAATACCACGTGAGCATAAGGATTGCCTGAAGTGCGAATCACAGCCACCTGGCCTTGATCATTCAGACCGAGGAAGCTGTGACCATGTTTCACAGATTGCATCGCATTGGTCGCGACCGTTAAACCGCCATCAGTACCATTTTTAAAGCCGACTGGTGAAGAAAGACCAGAAGACATTTCACGATGGGTCTGGCTTTCTGTGGTACGTGCACCAATTGCTGACCATGAAATCAGGTCTTGGTAATACTGTGGCGAGTTTGGATCAAGTGCTTCAGTGGCACATGGCAAGCCCATTTCATTCAGTTCAAGTAATAGCTTGCGACCGATACGCAGACCTTTTTCAATATTGAATGAATCATTCATGTCTGGGTCATTGATCAGGCCTTTCCAGCCTACGGTAGTCCGTGGTTTTTCAAAATAAACCCGCATCACGATGTATAAGCTGTCTTTAACTTTTTCGCTCAGTACTTTTAAGCGTTCAGCATATTCATGCGCCGCCGCCGGATCATGGATAGAACAAGGGCCAATTACAACGAACAGGCGTTTGTCTTCACCATCCAGAATTTTACGAATCGTTTCACGACCATGCAGTACGGTTTGATAAGCAGTTTCAGTCAACGGTAACTCTGCTTTAAGCTCAGCAGGGGTTACAAGAGGAATCATGCTGTGGATATTCACGTCATCAATATCTGATGCTGAAATAGGATTTGACTGTTGTGTATTCATTGCCGTCACTGGTTCGATCATACAAAAGGTTGTTTAATAGCCCAAATATAACATGAATGATGCGTCACTTTGTTATAAAAAAGATGAATACTTCTTTGAAAAAAAAGTGATGAATCGGATAGTTAACTTAAACGGACGGGGAATTTTGATTCACAATTATCATTGCTGTTTCAGCAGGTTGAGCCGGTTTTGATTTCACAGGATTAATCATGAAATTCACGCCCAGCGCAAATAGGGTAATACCTAAAATTTTGCGGATCAGTTTTTCCGGCATACGTGAGCTGAGTAAAGTGCCGACAATAATCGCCGGAATAGACCCCACCAATAACCACATGAGCAGCATGAAATCGACGTTGCCTGAAGACATATGACCTAGACCTGCGACCAGTGTCAGTAATACCGCGTGCACCACGTCAGAGCCAATAATACGAATCATCGGCAGATTCGGGAACATCACTACAAGTGCCATGATGCCAAATGCGCCGGCACCCACTGAAGAGAGCGTGACAAATATGCCCAAGATAATGCCCATGATGATAATGGCTACGCGCTTTTCCTTGGCTTGCAGCTTTACTTTTTCCAGATCTTGGGTCATATCCGGTAGTTCTTGTTTTCTGTATTTATTAAAAAGATTTTCGATCTGGCTACGAAACAGAATGGATAAGCCGGTAATGGTTAGCATAAAGCCCAATACCATGGTCAGGACGGCCTTGTAATGCGTTGATTGGCTCAGATAGTTATCAAGAACCCAATGTGTTGCAAAAGATGCGGGAATACTGCCAACGGCCAGCCAGATCACAATCGGCCAGACAATATTCATTTTCTTGGCATGCACAAACGAGCCACAGAATTTAGAAATCGCGGCATAGAGCAGGTCAGTACCAATCGCGATATGCGGTTCAATCCGGAATAAACTGATAAGAATTGGCGTCATTAATGAACCGCCACCGACACCGGTGACACCTACACAAAAACCTACCAGAACGCCTGCTAAAATAAATTCAATCGGACCAAACATGCATATATGCCAAAATCAAAAAACGAGCATATCTTATGACTTTTGGATATAAGTCGTTGTCTTGATTATTGATTTACTTATGCATAAAAAAGATAAAGCTAGGTGAAGAATATTAGGTGATCTTTCATGTTTATTCACTGGGTTATGTATAAAGTGCGAATATAATGATTGATTTTAACTGTCCGATTTGCCCCATTTCTGTCTAATTGAATGTACCTGTAAATGTCGATTTAATTCTTTTTATGCAAGCTCCCTTATTGACTAAGTTATTCTAAACGGTGGGTTTCTTAAAATTAGAAGATACTTAAGCTTCTTCCGGAATAGCCATAGGATTATGTTAGAATCCCGATTCAATAAATTTCCATGCGGATCTGAGAGGAAACCCACTTGCTAAATCGAAAACTTAAAATTGGAATCGTGGTCGGTGAAGTTTCTGGAGATACGCTTGGCGCAAAATTGATTCGCCGTTTTAGTGAGCAAGGCATTGATGCTGAATTTGAAGGTATCGGTGGGCCACAAATGATCGCTGAAGGCTTTAAAAGCTATTATCCGATGGATATTTTATCGGTGATGGGCATTGTCGAAGTTTTAAAAGATATTAAAAAACTGTTTGCTGTGCGGGATGGTCTGGTGGAAACCTGGACTAAAGATCCGGTCGATATTTTTATCGGGATTGATGCGCCTGATTTTAACCTGCGTTTGTCAAAAACCATTAAACAAAAACAGTTACCGATTAAAACTGTGCAATACGTCAGTCCTTCGGTCTGGGCATGGCGTCAAGGCCGTATACATGGCATTAAAGCCAGTATTGATCTGGTACTGTGCCTATTTCCATTTGAAAAAGCCTTTTTCAAGCAATGGGATGTTCCGGCAGCTTTTGTTGGACATCCGCTCGCCAGTCAGTTGCCGCTTGAAAATCCGATTCTGGATGCTCAGACAGAATTAGGTCTGGATCCACATCAGAAATATATTGCCTTATTGCCAGGCAGTCGTCGTGGCGAGATTGAGCGTTTGGGACCTTTGGTTCTGGATGCTGCCAATATTCTGCATCACAAATATCCGGATTATACCTTTCTGATTCCTGCGATTAGTGATGCGCGTAAACAGCAAATCGAAAGTTTATTGGCCACTTATCCTGAGAGCTTAAAAGCCCAGATTCGCCTGATGGAAAATACCAGCGCTGAGTCCAAAATTGGCCGTCAGGTCATGAATGCATCCAATATCATTGCACTGGCGTCTGGAACAGCAACGCTTGAAGCGATGTTGCTGCACCGTCCGATGGTAACTTTTTATAAATTGCACTGGCTGACTTATCAAATTGCCAAATTACTGGTCAAAATCCCTTATTTCTCCTTGCCGAATATTATTGCCGGCAAAAAAGTAATTCAGGAACTGATCCAGTCTGATGCTACCCCGGAAAATCTGGCAGCTGAAATTGAAAAACTGATGGATATTGAAGCAGCGCAGATTCAGGTTATGCAGCATATCACCATGCACAAGCAGCTACTTTCTGGCAATAGCGAAGATCCGGTCACAGCAGTATTGGCATTAGTCCAGTAATTTTAGTCTGGTAATAAAGACTGGTTCTTCTGACAATTCAGCCGGTATTGGGTCGGCGTCTGTTCAAACTGTTTTTTAAAACTTTGACTAAACGCCGTCTCGGATGAATAACCAACCAGATAAGCGATCTGCTGGATACCAAATCCACTATTTCTCAAATATTGCGCTGCCAGACGCAGGCGGTGCTGTTGCAGATAGGCAAGGGGCGGTTCACCGACAATCTGGGTAAATAACTGGGCGAATTTGGAACGTGACATATGACATTGTTCGGCCAGACTTTCTACAGTCCAGAATTGTTCAGGTTTGCCATGAATCGCTGCCAGTGCATTGGATAGTTCCGGATGCGAGAGCGCATTTAGCCAGCTCGAGGCATTTTCTAGGTTTAAAATATAATCACGTACGCATTCAATCAGTAAAATACTGACCAGATGATCCAGAATCTTGTCACGTCCGGGACGAAGCTGCTGGGTTTCCAGTGCCAGAAACTGCAAGCCAACCTGTAACCATTCTGGCGCCGTATCACCCAGAATATGTTGAATATGCAGGTATTTAGGTAATGCACTCAAAAGAGGTTTGGCCATCTGGATATCCAAGCTAGAACGAATAGCCAGTATGAAACTATAATCCGCCGAATTTTCCCGATTGAGATCAACACATTGCTGTGCATTGCTCTGAAAATAAGGATTAATCGCATGGTGCTCAGAAAAATCGGCATTGTCTGGGGAGGAAACATGATGGGAGGAACCTGCGGGTAATAGCACCAGATCACCTTGTTGCAGCTCCAGTCGATCACCATTCATGAACTTTAATTGCGCCTGTCCTTGTAACAGGATATAGGCCAGCATAAAGGGTTCATGTTGATAGTCAAAGCCGCCCGGATGAAATACATTCAGATAAAGATATTCCGATTTTTCCAGATGAATATCATCAAAAATTTTACTTAAAGCATCCATGCCTAACTCTATTCTTCTGTTTTATTTAATTTAATTGACTATAAATTTTTTAACTTTGTGATTTTAGGCCAGAATTTGGCAGCATGTGCCAAAGACGCTGACATAGCTTTTCTGGACGTTGAATACTGTTCGCTACTGCTGAAATAATCAACTATAAGTGCAGAGTAACATAAAAAAGGAAGGTCGCAATGAATGCCCCTGCACAAATCCAGAAAGCGCAGTTTACGCAGGAAGCGTCGGCACTAAAAGGTGTCAAGCTGGATAAAAAACGTTTTGGCTGGTTGCTCAGCCCAGGTCTGCCTGTGATCGGAATGGGAATTCTGGCCGGTTATCATTTTGGTCCCAAAGCGACTAAAAAAGTCTTTGCCATGGGCGGACTATTATTACTGCACGTAATCATTCCGACTCTGGATGCCCTGATTGGCGATGATGCCAATAACCCAAATGATGAGCAGATCAAGGCACTGGTTAACGATCCTTATTATGACCGCATTGTAAAAGCATTTATTCCCTTGCAAATGGCAGCCAATGCCTTTGCCGGTTATGTCGTAAGCCGGCCAAATGTGTCTTTGCTGGATCAGGTACTGCTTGGAGTTTCTATGGGTGCGATTAATGGTGTGGGGGTGAATACCGCACATGAACTCAGCCATCGTCCCCAGAAAAAAGACCATTACTGGTCTCATGCCAGCCTGATGCCTTTGGGCTATAACCATTTCCGGATCGAACATCCTTATGGACACCATAAACGGGTGGCGACACCAGAAGATCCGGCATCTTCAAAAATGGGTGAATCTTTTTACCGTTTCTGGCCACGTACCGTAATAGGCGGATTAAAATCTGCAATCCAGATTGAAAAAAGACGGCTCGAGCGTAAGGGACTGAAATTCTTTAATCAGGAAAATGAGCTGTTTCATGGTTGGGCCATGAGTGCCGGCTATCATGCCTTGATGCTAAAGGCGTATGGCAAGAAAATTATTCCTTATACACTGACACAGGCATTTTATGGCGTTAGCCTGTTTGAGATTGTGAATTATATCGAGCACTACGGACTGAAACGTGGACAGAAAGCGGATGGCAGTTATGAGCGAACCTTGCCGGAACATAGCTGGAATAACAACAATATCGTAACTAATCTGTTTTTGTATCAGTTACAACGCCATTCTGATCATCATGCTTTTCCAAGCCGTCCATTTCAGGCGTTGCGGCATTTTGATGAAGCGCCAGAATTACCCAGCGGTTATGCAACCATGCTGATTCCAGCCTTGATTCCACCTTTATGGTACAAAATCATGGATCAGCGGGTATATCAGCACTATCAGGGCGATTTAAGTAAGGCTAATATCTTGCCTTCCAAGCGTGCCAAGCTATTTAAAAAATTTGGTGTAAATAACTCTACAGCTTAATGAATTACAAAATAAAAATGCGCCGATAAAGGCGCATTTTTTGATTAATTCTGCCTAGAACCAGTCGGCTTGCATATTCAGGCAAGTATCATCCAGATGCATCAGTAATTTGGCCTGATGTTCAATTTCAGGGAGTTCCCAGCGAATAAAATATTGAGCTGCCTGAATTTTCCCTGCCAGAAAAGTCTGATCTTCTGCCTGCGAAGATGTGCCAAACTTGAGTTGAGCCTGATTCGCCATTTCCAGCCATAGCCAGGCTAGGATGGTCTTACCCATCATATCCAGATACAGGCCTGAATTGGCCAAAGCTTCGCTGACTTTGCCTTGATGCAAGGCCTGGCCTAAAATCTGTGTAGTCTTTTGCACAGTGGCAAGATGCTGTTTATAGATCTTTGCGAGTTCCACTATCTTCGGATCATGAATCTCTGACAAGGTCTTCTGGATGCGCTGCATGAGCAGATTGAGCCCTTTGCCATTATGCTGCCAGAGTTTACGTCCCAGCAGATCCAGAGATTGAATGCCGTAAGTTCCTTCATGAATCGGATTGAGCCGGTTATCACGGTAACATTGCTCCACCGGATATTCACGAGTATAACCCGCGCCGCCCAGGACCTGAATAGCCAGATCATTGGCTTTCGGACCATAGGCAGAAGGGAAAGATTTGACCACCGGGGTGATGAGATCAAGGAGAATTGCACTATCTTCATCTTGAGCTGCCTGAAGTTCATCAATTAATCGGGCTGCAAATAAGCAAAGTGCCAGCGAACCTTCTACATATGACTTTTGCGCCAGTAGCATGCGTTTGACATCGGTATGTTCAATGATATTTACTGGTTTCGAGTCAGGTGTTTTTTCATGAACTGGCCGGCCTTGCGGACGGTTTTTAGCATAATCCAGAGATTCCAGATAGCCACGATAACCAATCATGGCTGCGCCCAGACCGACACCCACACGTGCTTCATTCATCATCTTGAACATATATTTTAAGCCATGACCGGGTTCACCAATTAAATAGCCTAAGCAATTATCATTTTCTCCAAAGCTTAAAACTGTAGATGTAGTACCTCGATAGCCCATTTTGTGCAGTAAGCCAGCCAGCTGTACATCATTAGCTTCACCGAGTGAACCATCCTCGTTGGTTTTGAATTTTGGTACGATAAACAGGGAAATTCCTTTCACGCCTTGCGGCGCATCCTGAATCCGCGCCAAGACCAGATGCACAATATTTTCGCTAATGTCCTGATCGCCACCCGAAATAAACATTTTCTGGCCTTTAATTTTATAAATTCCATCTGCCTGAGGAATCGCTTTAGTGGTCAGATCGCCCAAAGAGGAACCTACATTCGGCTCTGTCATGGCCATGGTGCCAGCAAAGCGGCCACTCAACATATGCGGTAGGAATATTTGCTTTTGTTTTGGGGAGGCAAAAGCCTGTATCAGGTTCGCCGCAGCGGCCGTTAGAAAAGAATAAGCCACGGTGGACGGATTGGCCGACATAAAATAAGCATTGCAGGCCATATTCACCAAAGTGGGCAGTTGCATGCCACCATCTGCATAATCATGCTGGGCGCAAAGCAGGCCGGCATCGGCAAACTGTTGCCAGGCTGTCTTCACTTCATCAATGGTTTTGACCTGTTTGCCATCAAAGTTCGGTTCTTGTTGATCAGCTTTGGCATTATGCGGCGCAAAATAATCAGTCGCGATACCTTTTGCCGTTTCCAGAATACTGTCGAAAGTATTTTTGTCATGATCCTGATAGCGTTGCAGTTTAGTCAGCGCTTCAAGTTTGAATACGTCATAAAGCTGGAAATGCAGATCTTTATCATTAATCAGTTGGGTCACGGTACTATCCTGAATGTGCAATCCTTGAGATAGCATCAAGACTAGCAGTTGCTTTTATTGAGGAGGATTGTCAATAATGACATGAATCGGGTGAAAAGTGACAATTAGTAAAGTATGCAACAGGTGGTGATTTTAGGCTTTCATGGGGCTCTGGCTTCGGCCATTACGGGTGTGGTCGATTTATTTACTATGGCTGGCGTAAGCTGGAACCGGATCCAGCAGCAGGACGTACAGCGCCTGTTTAAGGTGAGTATCGCCAGTCCGGAGGGACATCCGATTCGGTGTATCAATGGGCTGCAGTTGCAGGCACATTTTTCTTATCAAGAGATTCAAACTGCAGATATTCTGGTGGTACCGACCATCGCTGCACCGATTCAGGATGTATTGCAACAGAATCCAGAACTGATTCATTTTTTAAAATCTGCACATGCAGAGGCGACTTTAATTGCAGGAAACTGTACGGGGAATTTTTTTCTGGCAGAAGCAGGCATTTTAGATGACCGGATTGCAACAACACATTGGGGTTTTCAGGAAGTGTTTCGTTCACGCTATCCTAAGGTGAAACTGAATGCCGATCTGATGATTAGCCGGGATCAGAATATCTATTGTGCAGGTGGAGGCCTGGCCTGGTTTGACCTGGGTTTGCATCTGATTGAGCGCTTGTATGGCTTTGAGGTGGCCATGCAATCGGCTAAATCTTTCGTAATTGATTACCGCCGTGATAGCCAGTTGTCTTATTCATTGCTGAATATTGGCCAGCCGCACCATGATGAACTGGTACAAAAAATCCAGAACTGGCTAGAGCAGCATTTTCATGAAGATTTTAGTTTGAACCAGCTGGCAGAGCAGTTTAATGTGACTGGCCGAACCCTGATTCGACGCTTTAAACAAGCCTTAGACATACCGCCCAATCAATATCTACAAGCGATCCGGATTGAAGCCGCACGTAAACGACTGGAAGAAACCGATCAAGCTGTGGATGTGATTATGCAAAATGTCGGCTATCAGGATCCAAGTTCATTCCGCCGTTTATTTCATAAAAAAACCGGTCTGACGCCGTTGGAATATCGGCGCCGGTTTAGTCGGCGCTTTTAAAAGCTTTTAATGAGAAGGCTGTACTTTTCCTGCTTTACGGCCATGCAGAAGGTAATACCAGGCCAGACAGCTTAGGGTGAGCAGCGCCGAGAACAGATAAAGCTGGCGATAACCAATCTGGTCCAGCAGCATACCCAGGAAATACGGGCCAAAACCAAGACCGGCATCCAGGGCAATAAAGAAGGTTGAGGTTGCTAGACCCATACGCTGCAATGTTGTACTTTTCACCGCAATGGTTTGACACACCGACTGGATATTCCCAAAACCAAAACCGAGTAACGCTGCACTAGAGAGTAACATCACAGAGTTTTGTGCTTGGCTTAAAAGCAAAATCCCTAATGCCATAATCACAATGGCAGGATAGATAATGATATTTTCACCTTTACGGTCCATGAGCGGGCCGGTAAAAGGACGCGAAAGCAAAATGGCAAAAGCATACATCAGGAAGAAAAAAGATGCTGCTTCGACCAGATTAATTTCTTTGGCATAAAAGTGAATAAACGACAATATGCCTGAATAAGAAGTAGCTACCAGCAGTACAATCAGTGCAATCGGTAGCGCATTCGGTTCAATATACTGAGCCAGTTTGCTGGTGCTTTGCGAAGTAGAGGCTGCTGACGAATGACCTGCCTTAAGGCGTGGTGGCTGGATGAACAAGCCACAAATCAGGCAGCTGAGCGCAACGATACTGGTAAAGATGAAAATTACCTGATAATTAAAATTTGTCATCAGCCAGATTCCGGCAAAGGGACCAATCGCTGTGCCGAGGGTGCTGCTCATGCTGAAATATCCAATTCCTTCACCACGTCGTGTGGCAGGAATGGTCTGTGCAATCACTGTACCCAGTACAGTAGAAGCCATACCCATCATAAAGCCATGTATCAGACGGATGCCTAGTAAAACTTCCAGCTTGGCCGGAATCATATACAGTCCGGAAAAGAGTAGGAAACCAGTCAGGCCAATGACAAGCGTATTTTTTAGGCCCAGACGATTCAGTAATTTTCCGATCAATAAGCGTCCGAATAGGGTGCCGACAATAAACAGACCTGATACCAGACCGGCTTGTGCAGTCGAAGCCCCTAGCTCAGCCACTGAGTAGCCGACAATCACAATCACCAGTAAGTAGAACACCAGAACCAGCTGGAAATTCACCAGACTGATCAGGATAAAATTGGGCGTCCATAAAGGCGCTTCTTGTTCTTGGCTCATTGAGGTCTGTCCTGAGATGAGGGATATAACTGCTGAATGAGTTGCATCAAGGTATTTTTACTGCCTTCAAGATCATCTGATTCAACGTGCTCAAGCAACTGATCTTCAAATGCATCGATCTGTTTGGAACACATCGCAAAGGTCTCAATTCCTTGCTCACTCAACTTGAACAGCTTTTGACGTTTGTCTTCAGTTTCGAGTTGGGCAATCAGATCGAGTTCAACCAGTTGCTGAATCCGCTTAGTAATACCGGGCTTGGATACATTGAGATAACTGGAAATATCTGCCAGCGTGCATTGTTGCTTTGACTGGATGACGTATAACACCTGCCATAAGGAATAATTTAATTGAGATGACAACAAGATCGTATTGATCTCATCGCTCATCAGGCGTGCGCAGCGTAATAGCAGTGTACGGAGTCGGGGAGATTCGGAAAACATGGGGTTAGTTAACCTGGGTAACTAAATTTACGCCTAATTTACGCCTGTTTTATCCAAAGCTCAAGAGAAGACTTTTAAAAATTATTCAGAGCAATATTTTATTTGCCAGCAGCGTTTACACAGTTTAACTTGATTAAAAAATAATCAACAAAAGACTACATACTTTTTATAACAGCCACGCCTAAGCTAGCCATGTCACTAGAAAAATTCATGACTTAAAAATTGAAGGGCAAAGATGCCAAATAACAATGCATAGGTGAAGCTTATGACTCTGGGTTTAACTGCATTAGAGTTAGCACGAATACAGTTCGCCTTTACTGTATCTTTTCATATTATTTTTCCGGCAATTTCAATCGGCTTGGCCAGCTTTCTGGCCATTCTGGAATGGCGCTGGCTCAAAACTCAAAACCCGATTTTTCAGGATCTATTCAAATTTTGGGTGAAAATTTTCGCTGTGGCATTCGGGATGGGTGTCGTCTCTGGTGTGGTCATGAGCTACCAGTTTGGAACCAACTGGAGTGAGTTTTCCCGGGTGGCAGGCAGCGTGACTGGACCTTTATTGGCCTATGAAGTACTCACCGCTTTCTTTCTGGAAGCGGGCTTTCTGGGCATCATGTTATTTGGCTGGGGGCGAGTGGGACCAAAGGCGCACTTTTTCTCGACCTTGATGGTTGCGATAGGCACCTGTATTTCCATGTTCTGGATTCTATCGTCCAATAGCTGGATGCAGACCCCACAAGGCTTTGCGATTGAAAATGGCCTGATTGTTCCGCAAGATTGGCTTGCTATCGTGTTTAACCCATCTTTCCCTTATCGTCTGGCCCATATGGCTATGGCTGCCTTTCTGGTTTCCGCCTTACTGGTTGCTGCTACAGCTGCATGGCATCTGATCAAAGGCCGTCGCGATGCACTGGTTAAAACTTCATTTTCCATGGCAATGTGGCTGCTTCTGGTACTTGCACCTTTGCAGGTCATCGTCGGTGATATGCACGGTATTAATACCCTTGAGCATCAGCCAGCAAAACTGGCGGCAATGGAAGGGCATTGGGAAACCAATCATGATGAAGGCATGCCCTTATATCTCTTTGGTATTCCAGATATGGAGGCAGAAGAAACCAAATATGCAGTCGCAATTCCCAACTTGGGGAGCCTGATTCTGACCCACTCGATGGATGGAAAGGTTACGGGACTTAAAGACTTTGCACCTGAAGACCGGCCGAATTCACTGGTGGTGTTCTGGAGCTTCCGGATTATGGTCGGACTCGGCGTATTGATGCTGTTACTGGCGTTATGGGGAGCGTGGGCACGTACCCGTGGTCGCTTTTATGAATCCCGTGCATTGCATCGATTTGCCTTGATTATGGGACCTTCCGGCTTTATTGCCATGCTGGCGGGATGGTTTACCACAGAAGTCGGCCGTCAGCCTTGGGTAGTCTACGGCATCATGCGGACCAAGGATGCATTGTCACCAGTTTCCGCTGAACAGGTGGGGCTAACCCTGATTATTTTTGTAGTCGTCTACTGTGTGGTATTTGGTATCGGGATTTACTACATGTTGCGTCTGATGCACAAAGGTCCCGAGTTTATTCATACTCGACCAGATCATGAATCAGATAGTGATGTGGTTCAGGCCTCGCGTCGGCCATTAAGTAGTATTCGAGAACGTATCGAAGAAGTTCCTGAACAACCGGATCAGGAGGATAAAAAATGATTGATTTATCATTAATCTGGATTGTGATTATTGGTTTGGGTGTATTGATTTATACCATTCTCGATGGTTTCGATCTGGGCATCGGCATCTTGTTTCCTTTTTTCCCACATCAAGATGAACGTGATGTCATGATGAATACCGTGGCTCCGGTCTGGGATGGCAATGAAACCTGGATGGTATTAGGCGGTGCCGGGCTATTTGCAGCCTTCCCACTTGCTTACTCGACCGTACTCTCGGCGCTGTATATGCCAATTATTCTGATGGTGATTGCTCTGATTTTCCGTGGCGTAGCTTTTGAGTTCCGCTTCAAGGCAAACCGCAGTAAGCATTGGTGGGATAAAGCCTTTATCGGTGGTTCTGCGATTACCAGTTTCCTGCAAGGCATGATTTTAGGGGCCTATATTCAGGGGATTGAAACCCGAAATGGTGTCTATGTTGGGGGTGGTCTGGACTGGCTCACTCCATTCAGTATCTTTACCGGAATCAGTGTGGTGGTGCTCTATGCGGCATTAGGCTGTGGCTGGCTGATTTATAAAACCGGAGATGACTTGCAGGATCGAATGTTTAAACTGATGCCTAAGCTGATTATGGCCTTGCTGATCATATTGGGTGCTGTCAGTATTTATACGCCGTTGACCCATCCACAGATTGCCGAACGCTGGTTTAGTCAGCCACAATTCACCTATTTTATGCCAGTTCCAGTTCTGGTTCTGCTATTTACCTGGCTGGCCTTACGTGCCTGCAAAAGACGCAGTGAATTAGGTCCATTTACCTATATGCTGGTTCTGGTTTTCCTCGCTTATACTGGATTCTTGATCAGTCTATGGCCATATATTATCCCGCCGAGCGTGACTATCTGGCAGGCTGCAGCGCATGAAAATAGCCAGCTATTTGCCTTGATTGGTGCCTTGATCCTGATTCCTATTATTGTGATTTATACTGGTATGTCCTATTGGGTGTTCCGGCATAAGGTCAGGGTCGGCGATGATGGCTATCATTAAGGAGTGGTCATGAAAGGCAAACAGGCATTATGGTTTGTAGGACTATGGCTGGCAGGATTTTTAACGCTGGTCCTGATTGCCGGCGCATTCCGCTTTCTGGTGCATTTGGCTTATTAAATCGGTAAAACTAAAATGAGTGAAAAAAAAGTGATCAGAATGTCCTGATCACTTTTTATCATTTGCAATTCATCTTTGACAAAATCAAATTTACGATTTTACCTGCTTACGATAAACACTTGGACGTACAGGGCGACTGCCTTTCCAAAGGCCTTTTTTCTGTTTCTTAGCTTTATTTTGCAGCTCCATCATATAGCGTAAATGGTTTTTATCTTTGATATATTCTTCATAGACCCACGCTGCACCACGTTTGACAATCTCTTCATTGATATTTTTGCGATAGCGATAGACGACACCCACACAGCGACCATAACGGTCAATGTCGGTTATCTTGACCCGAACCATTTTATTATTCACCATGCTTTTGACCAGACGTTGCGATTCCTTGCCATAGGCTTGTGATGATTCAGGGGCATCGACAAAAGCAAAGCGCAATTTGGTCTCAGAGCGACGAATATTAAAACGGTAGCAGGTGAGGGTATCACCATCACTTACGGCTTTTACACGGCACCAGTATTTTTTGCCTTTCTTAAAGGGGCGGAAAACATCTTTTAAATAAACTGTAATTTGATGCAGCAGATAATAAGAAAAACACAGCAGTACGAGGCCCAGCACAATTTGCCAGGTGATGGAGAGATTTAACAAAGGCAAGATCCAAATCAGCAAAACCAGCTGTAAAATCACAGCTAAAAGTCGAGCCATTTTAGAGCAAAGCCAGTAGATCTAGGGCTTAAAAGCTAATCACTCAGTGTTTAGTTTTGTACCAGCTAAAATAGCCTAAGTATATTTTTCTACTAAAAAGATGAAGCTGCAACCATCTAAACTTATATAAAAATAGCCTAAGCAAACTTGCATTCCTTTATAAATAGCCTAAGAAAAAATTCTATAAATTTCACTTCTCAAAAAAAATTTTATAAATTTCACTTCTCAAAAATTGATGTCTTTTATTCTCTTGCAAATCCTTATGCCAATACATCCCCATATTAATTTTCGGCAGTTCCACAGGGACTTCAAAAATATTTAGACTGGTAGCCAATTGTAAATGCGTCAATACATTTTTAGGAATCGTGAGCATGGCTGTCTTTTGCTGCTCCAGAATTTGCAGAGCAGTTGAGTAATGCTGACAGCGTAAAAAAATCTGTCGTGAATATTGTTTCCGACTTAAATAAATATCTTCAACCAAAACACCAGTACGGCGTGATGACACGCCAATATGAGGCGAGGCAAGATAAATCTGCTCATTCATTTCTGTTAATTGTGTACACACTACAAATTCATCTTGCACCAGGCGTTCAAACTGGATTTTTTCAGCAATGTTTTGTTCCAGATCTATGACAAAATCAGTCTGTTGAGAGGCGAGGTCTGCTGCTATATTTTTACGGTCCAGTTTCATGCTGCTAAGCTGAATTTCTAGATTGAGTTGCTGAAAGTGCTGAACGAGTCTGGGAAAGATCATTGGTTCAATTTCATCATGAACGGCAATTTTCAAACTCTGAATCATTTCTGGTCTGAACTGCTGATGTTGTATTGAAATATTTTGAATTGCAAAAAGTGCATTCTTCAGCTCAGGATAGATCTGTTCCGCAAACGGCGTAGGTTGCATTTTGCTACCAGTACGTACAAATAAATCATCCTGTAAATGCTGCCTTAAACGTTGTAAAGCATGACTAGCAGCAGACTGGCTGATTGATAAAATTTGTGCAGCTTTAGAAATACTGTTCTGCTCATAAATTGCCATAAAAAGCGGATAAAGGTTAATGTCGATACGATGAAAATTTCGCAGGTCCATAACTGTTTTGGAATGAATATTATGCATAATAATGTATGGGGTAAAATCATTTTATTCATAATAGGTTTTGGGTTAAGGTGTTGTAAAGCGTATGAATTAGAATATTTAGAAGGATACAGAGATGTTTGAACTTTCAGCACGTGCACAGGATTATTTAAATAGAACCAAAAAATTTATTGCTGATGAAATTGAACCGGTTGAAGCTGATTTCTGGCAGAAGGTTCATGAGTTGAATCAAGGCGGTGACTGGACCAAATGGCAATGGCCAGCAGAACTGGAAAGCTTAAAAGCCAAAGCCAAGGCAGCCGGCCTTTGGAATATGTTTCTCCCTTGTCCAGAACTTGGCCAGGGTTTATCAGTTCAGGAATATGCACATATCGCAGAACTTTCCGGTCGTAGCCTGATTGCGCCAACTGTATTTAACTGTAATGCACCAGACAGCGGCAATATGGAAGTATTGTGGCGTTATGGTTCTGAAGAACAAAAACAGCAATGGCTGAAGCCACTATTAGAAGGAAAAATCCGTTCGGTCTTTTGTATGACTGAACCTGCAGTTGCATCCAGTGATGCTACCAATATGCAGGCAACGGCGATGGTGGAAGGTGATGAGATTGTTCTCAATGGCCGTAAATGGTGGTCATCAGGTCTAGGCGATCCAAATGCCAAAATCATTATTTTTATGGCGCATACTCCAGATGAAACAAAAGACCGTCATCATCAGCATTCGATGGTTTTAGTTCCTGTGGATACTGCCGGCGTTAAAATCGAACGCATGCTACCTGTATTTGGTGACTACGATGCACCACATGGCCATGGTGAAGTCAGCTTTGAAAATGTCCGCGTTCCGGTAGCGAATTTTATTGGTGGCGCCGGTCAGGGCTTTGAAATTGCCCAAGGTCGTTTAGGACCAGGCCGTATTCATCATTGCATGCGCTGTATCGGGGCTGCGGAAAAATCCTTAGAGTTGATGATTGACCGAGGCATGAGCCGGACAGCATTTGGCAAAGAGATTTTAAAACTTGGCGGCAATCTGGAACGTGTCGCGGAAGCCCGGGTTGCAATTGATCAGGCACGCCTTTTGACCTTGTATGCCGCCTATAAAATGGATACTTTAGGGAATATGGCGGCACTGACTGAAATTTCTGCAATTAAAGTCGTTGCGCCAAGTGTGCTGGAAAAAGTTGTCGATATGGCCATCCAGATCCACGGCGGTGCCGGTGTCTCTCGTGATACGCCACTGACCGGATTCTTTGCCCAGGCACGTGCCTTACGTTTGGCTGATGGCCCGGATGAAGTGCATAAGGGCATGATTGCCAAACTGGAACTGGCAAAACGTGGCTACAGTACACGCCACAAAAAATAAACTGGCTTAAATAGAAGATTGCAACGTATTAAAAAATTTTAAGGAAAAATTATGGCGGTTATTGATGTAGGTGGAGCAGTTCGTGCAGGTGAAGAACTGGATGTACAAGCCATCACCAATTGGCTAATTCAGCAAAATGTGAATGTTGAAGGCCCTGTGCAAGTGACCCAATATTCAGGCGGAGCTTCAAACTGGACCTACCGTTTACAGTATACCAATGCCGATCTAATTTTACGTCGTCCGCCGCAAGGTACCAAAGCCAAATCAGCCCATGATATGGCACGTGAATATCATGTACAAAAAGCCTTGTCTGAACATTATCCGGTGGTGCCTGAAATGGTGGCGCTTTGTCAGGATGAATCAGTGATTGGTTGTGATTTCTATGTGATGAAACGGCTTGAAGGAATTATTCCTCGCGCCAAAATGCCAGCTGAGCTGCAGCTTACTGAATCCGATATCCGGACTTTATGTATCAATGTGATTGATAAACTGATCGAATTGCATCAGGTGCCTTATCAAGGAACTGAACTTGAAAATCTCGGTAAGGGTGAAGGCTATTGTCGCCGTCAGGTCGAAGGCTGGGATGTACGTTATGAAAAGGCTAAAACTTTAAATGTTCCATCGTTTAAATATGTGCGCAACTGGCTTAAAGATAATATTCCTTCAGATTCTAAAACCTGTGTGATTCATAATGACTGGCGTTTTGATAATGTCATCTTAAATCCGGAAAATCCGACTGAAGTGATTGGCGTACTGGACTGGGAAATGGCGACACTCGGCGATCCGCTCATGGACCTAGGTTCTGCTTTAGCCTATTGGGTGGAAGATACTGACAATGCCATCTTTAAGGCAACACGCCGCCAGCCGACCAATCTAAAAGGTATGTTTACCCGTAAAGAAGTGGTGGATTACTACTTGGGAAAAACCGGCCTGCAACCGGAAAACTGGGCGTTTTATGAGGTGTTCGGAATTTTCCGTCTCGCGGTGATTGCCCAGCAGATCTATTATCGTTATTACCATAAACAGACTAATAATCCAGCGTTCAAGGATTTTTGGGTGGTGATTCATGCCTTGCATATTCGTGCCTTAAAACTGATTGGCAAGCAAAAACTGGAAGCCAATGAGATTGCACAAAAGTATGTGCTTAAATTTAAAGAGATAATGCCAAAATGACAACCATTTACTTGATCCGGCATGGCCAGGCCTCTTTTGGCGCAGAAAGTTACGATCAACTTTCGCCCAACGGCGAGTTACAGGCAAAGCTTTTGGGTCGCTATTTTGAAGAAATCCTGAAAGAAGCGCCTTATGTGGTGGCTGGTTCCATGCAACGCCATCAACAGACAGCGCAATTATCACTGGACAAATGTTTTCCGGAAAGTGAGATTCTGACCGATAGTGCCTGGAATGAATTTAATCATCAGCAGGTATTCGCCCGTTATGAGCCGCGCTTTAATCAGCCTGAATTGCTGAAACAGGATGTATCAGAACATGAAAATCCACGGGATTATCTGAGCAAGATTTTTAGCGGTGCAATTGCACGCTGGACTGGCGATGATTATCACCATGAATATGATGAATCTTGGCCAAGTTTCAAAGCACGCGTGGAAAGCGGCTTAGAAAATCTGTGTGACCAGTTGTCCAAAAGCCGACCACGCTATGCAGTAGTTTATACCTCAGGTGGGGTGATTTCTGTGGCTGTAGGCAAAATTTTGGGCCTTAGTCCGGAGAAAACCTTTGCTCTGAACTGGGCGATTACCAATACCAGTATCACGACACTACGTCTGGTGGGTAATGAACCGCAACTACTCAGTTTAAATGAACATCATTTTATTAAAGCACAGCGTCCAGACTTATTGACCTGGATTTAAAATGAGATTGAAAACCTAATACGCTAGAAAAATAAAGGAATAGGGTAAATACATGGCTAAAACAATTTTAATTACCGGTGCAAGTTCAGGGATCGGCGCCGGTATGGCACGTGAATTTGCGAAAAAAGGCTATAACCTGGCGATTTGTGCACGTCGTTTGGAGCGTCTGGAAATCTTAAAGCAGGAACTGGAAAGCCAATATGGCATCAAAGTCATTGCCAAAACACTAGATGTCACCGATTACGATCAAGTGTTTGAAGTGTTTCGTGCTTTTAAAGAAGACTTTGGCACCATTGACCGAGTTATTGTGAATGCTGGTGTCGGTGAGGGCCGCCGGATTGGTAAAGGTAATTTTGCTATCAATAAAGCCACGGTTGAAACCAACTTTATTTCGGCATTAGCACAATGTGAAGCTGCAGTTGAAATCTTCCGTGCACAAAACTCTGGCCATCTGGTGATGATTTCATCTATGAGTGCAATGCGCGGTATGCCAAAACATTTAACGGCTTATGGTGCAAGTAAGGCCGGCGTGGCTCATTTAGCGGAAGGCATTCGAGCTGAATTGATCGATACGCCAATAAAAGTGACCACCATTTTCCCAGGATATATTCGTACTGAAATTAATGAAGGGGCAAAAAAGCTACCTTTTGAAGTAGATGAAAAAACTGGTTCGCGTTTATTGGCAGCAGAAATTGAAAAAGCACCAGTTAAGGCTTATGTGCCGAAATGGCCTTGGTTGCCACTCGGTCTAGCCATGAAAGTATTACCACTTAAACTGGTGAACAAGTTAGGTTAAAAGCGCTCTTAGATCTATAAAAAGAGAAGCTAGAGCGCTTCTCTTTTTATTTTTTATGACAAACTGAGAAAAATTTCTGAATCAGTATTTTTTTCTAAAAAATGTATAGCTTGAATTTACAAAAAAGCGAAATTTTATAAATCCTAATATATTGATTATTAAAATAAAGTTTTAAATTATCAAAAATTATATTTTTATTTTATTGATGAATTTGCAATTAAATCAATTACTTTTAAATTTTCGTTTCATGAGAAAGACCCTCTTTAACTTTTCCTAATTTTCGCCAATTTTAAGAACTTTTCCAAACTGTCCAAAACTTAGACATACTCACTCTAAAAGTGGAAAGATAACTTCTCTTTTTTAGAATTTCCTTTAATGTACAACCGTCCAGAAATTAAAGGTTGTCCATATGTCTACATCTGCGGATATGACTGACCAGCAGCGAATCTCCAAGGTCAGAAGTATCGTTACCCAGGCCGGGGAAGAGGTGCGTGCTCGTTATCCCATACTCAAACATCAGAACTTTATCGGTGCGAGTATTTTAGGCTTTGCCTGGGCAGGCATGATTGCATGCGCGGTAGCATATGGAACAGGTTATCTCTCAGCATGGTTTACCATTCCCTTGATTGCGATTTTTGCGTCATTGACCCATGAATTGGAACATGACCTGATTCATTATATGTATTTCAAAAAAACACCTTGGGCACATCATTTGATGTTAGCACTGGTCTGGTTGGCACGTCCAAACACCATCAGTCCGTGGGCACGTCGTCGTTTACATTTGCATCATCATAAATATTCAGGCACTGAACATGACCTGGAAGAACGTGGCATCAGTAATGGTATGCCTTGGGGCATTCGCCGAATTCTGGTCATTAGTGACCAGTTGATGTCAGTGTATCTGCGTCCATTTCAGATGTTTAAGATGATTCATCTTTTTCTGGAAAAACAGCCTGAAAAAGAACGTAAAATTGCCATGATTTCTCAGTTATTCGGCTTTTTACCTCTCAGCATTATTTACTATGGATTGTGCTATCTGTTTGTGGTTTTTCATGGTTTAAATGCGATTGCACCGCTATTTGGTTATGAGATGCTCTGGTCACAAGGTATTGTCAACACGATGCCGATCGTGAATCTGCTGGCAGTCATCTGGGTGATTCCGAACTTTATCCGTTCTTTTAGCTTGCAGTTTGTCAGTTCAAATATGCATTACTATGGCGATATTGATCCACGTGATGTGATCAAACAAACCCAAGTGCTCAATCCATGGTGGATGGTCCCGTTCCAGTTATTCTGCTGTAATTTTGGTTCGACCCATGCGATTCATCACTTTGTAGTCAAGGAGCCATTTTATATCCGTCAACTGACGTCTAAAACGGCGCATAAAGTAATGAAAGAAGTGGGCGTGCGTTTTAATGATGTGGGAACCTTTAAGCGTATGAATCGCTGGAATGACTATAAAATCTAAGCTTTGATTGTCATAAAAATCCCGTTTTTAAGCGGGATTTTTTTATATTTATCCTTTGTGATTTACCCAAGGGCAAGATGTATAAGCCTATATTTTGCAAGAATCCTATCTCAGTCAAATTTAGGTGAACATTCATCTAAAATGATTGCTGAGGAAATAGTTCAAAAGAATAAACTCAGGTAAAATCAAGTATATCTTTATATAAATTAGCCCACTATGTTGCTGAAAGCCGCCACCATTGCCTTGATTCCTGCACTCGTCATTCAGGGTAATCGCGTCAAGAAAAATACCCTAAGACTGCCGGAACCTGAAGGTGCACGTGAAGGTCAAACCGGAACCGGCAACAAACTGTCTCTGCTGATTTTAGGGGATTCGGCAGCAGCAGGTGTAGGAGTAGAACATCAGGATGACGCATTACTGGGTGCAATTCTGCATGAACTGAAAGATGACTTTGAAATTGACTGGAAATTACAGGCCAAAACAGGCGATACCAGCTCAAAAGTAATTCATGCTTTGGACCAGATGGAAGTCCAGCACTATGATGTAATCGTCACGTCGGTTGGCGTCAATGATGTGACCAAACTGATACCTGTCGAGGTTTGGATTCAGAAGCAGGAACAGCTTTATAGTAAAATTCAGCAAAAATTTAGTCCGAAACTGATCATTGCTGCCGGTGTGCCGCCAATGAATATGTTTCCGGCGCTACCGAATCCTTTAGCCTGGCTATTTGGCCAGTATGCTAAACAGATGAACCAGCAACTAGAAAATTTTGTGAATCAGCAAGTGAATATGCAATGGATTGAATACGATATTGAGAAGTATCGTGCCATGAATTTACAAATGGCTGCAGATGGTTTTCATCCGAGTAAGGAAGTTTATACACTTTGGGGACAAGAAGTAGCTGGCAAGATTCGGAAGACCTTCTAAAATAGTTGAAATCTCTCAATTTAGTTAATTCTATGTCTGATATTGAAACGCATCCGCTACCGCCATTTTTACCGCCCAATGCCAAATTACTGATGTTGGGTAGTTTTCCGCCACCTGCCACACGCTGGAAAATGAACTTTTATTATCCAAACTATCAAAATGATATGTGGCGGATTTTTGGACTGATTTTCTTTGAAAATAAAGATTACTTTTTAGATCTACCCAATAAAAAATTTCAGGAACAATTAATCCGGGATTTTTTAACAGAAACGGGGATTGCAATTTTTGATAGTGGTTATCAGATCCGGCGTTTAAAGGGCAATGCTTCAGACAAGTTTTTGGAAATTGTAGTACCTACCAATATTGAGCAACTACTAAGCCAAATGCCGCAGTGCAATCATATTATGACCACAGGCGACAAGGCCACAGACACCATGATGCTGTCTATGCCTGAAGGGACTTTAAAGCCGAGTATTGGTCAGCCTAGCGAGGCCCATTTTGTCGGACGTGATCTGTATTTATATCGCATGCCTTCATCTTCTCGAGCATATCCGGTTTCTCTAGAGAAAAAAGCCGAAAGTTACCGATTGATGTTTGAACATGTGGGTCTAGTTTAATATTTAATCCAATAATCAGATAAAATGGTTAAAGAGGTTTTAGGCTACAGATAAGAAATAAACTTACTATTTGTAAGTTATTGACCTTATTTATTCACATATTTGGATATTCGATCCAGCGATAGCTATTGATCTTCATCTCCCGGACATGATGAAAGCTGGACCAGATTAACTGACTACCTTTGGTCCATTTTAAAGCTCGAATACGCGACTCCACCTGTCGTATTTCCTCAAGCGAGGCCGGACGTAAAGGACCAATTTCTGCATATAAGCGTACTCCTGGATAACGCTTAAATTTACCTTTAAGTAACGAATGAAACCAAAACAGTTTACTAATGTTCACAGCCTGTATGCATGCCATCGGCTGATGCTGTAAATTCTCAGAAAAAGTAGTGGAATAAGTATCAAAGAAGAAACCGATACTGGTCTTTTTGTTGAGAAATATGGTTCCGATCGGTGTAATACTAGGAAAGCCTTTGGGGTTGACTGTTGCAATAGAGCAATGCATGGCAGCCCGTTGTGCATCAGCGACCACCTGACGAATCTGTTGCCATTCACTATCAGAAATCATGTCGTGATTCTCTTTTTATTTTTTATAAATTTTATAACAACTTATTTAGCTTGGCATTGCCTGAAAAAATTGAAGATAGGGCAGTTTAATCAATCTAAAACGTCACTCAGATTATAAAAAAGAGCCACATGGGCTCTTTAAAAAATGCAAAATTCGGCGATTAGTCATCGTATTCGACATAATCCCACAAATTTAAACGTGCTTTAATTTCCTGACGGATTTCAGGCAACATCGGCAAAAGAGTACCATCAATCCATAAGCTTAACGCTTGGGCAGAGAGTACTTGCTGCTGTTCATCGACCAGTTGTGCACCTTTCAACATGATACCGGTCTCATCAGTGGCTTCAGTTTCTACACCTTTAAATAAAACCTGTAATTCATAACTACTATCCTGAATCTGCCATTCCAGTTCGAGCTGAATATTTTCACTGGATTTCAAAACTACCTGTCCCTCGACCGTATCGGAGTCGGACAAACAGTCATGTTCCACCCGAATTTTGGCCAAATACCATTCTTGCTGGGATAAATCATGGAGAGTTTTTACAGGCGTGAGAATATCACTGAACTTAAACTGACGGCTTAGATCAAAAAATTGCATGGGAGTGGAGGGCGAACAAGCGCAAAATACGAGAAAAATGTAATTCTAAAGTAAGCGCAATAGACTGTAAAACCCTTTAAACGATGATTGGACTAAGTTAATTTAAGCGGTCATTCTCAAAATACAGGCTTTTCATGTCGTCGTAATTGTGAGGTCATTCTAATGTCATTACATTAACCATTCACCGGGAAATTTCGTCACCAGATTCATCATAAAACGCTGGAATTTTGTAGTTTCCGGATCATGTAAATGCTGAATACTACGGCCATCTTTTTGATGTTCCAGCCAAATCATTTCATTTTTTTCGTTCAGTTTAAGTTGATAAGCCACGCGTGGTAAGTACTGATCCATCGCACTGGTGATTTCCTTCTGAAAATCTTCCGATTCAATGACCAGACCGACTTCGGTATTCAGATAGGCTGAACGCGGATCAAAATTAAATGAACCGACAAACACCATGCCATCCAGATCAAAAAATTTGGCATGCAAACTGGAGCTATTTTTGTTTTTAGCCGGGATGATGTCTCCAGTCATAATTTCATACCAGGTCCGTTCCGGACGGACAATGTAGGGTTTAAATTCCCAGAGTTCGATGCCACTTTTCAATAATTGCTGACGATATTGCTGATAATAGGCATGCACCGCAGCCACATCATTGGCCTGAAAAGAGTTGGTCAGGATTCTGATTTTCACACCTTGTTGCGCACGACGGGTTAAATAGTCGGCCCCTTTTTGCGTGGGAATAAAGTACGAGGACACCAGTTCCAGATGTTTTTTTGGCTCACCCATCAGTTCGAGCATATGGGTATAAATATAATCGCCATTTTTGGCATGGGGGCGTGCTTTTGCGGGACTATCCGCAACAAAATAAGCCGGCGCCCAGTGAATGGGTTGTTTTTTTAAGTGTTGTTCGACTTGTTTCTCGGCAATGCCCACCCGGCGTTTGAGTTCAGTTTCGTCAACATCTTCTCGTTCAAATTCAGTTCTGAGCCTTTTAAGCATTTCAGGATGGCCGGCATCATTCAAGATCTGTCGAACGTCATAACTCAGATCATCATTCCAGAAGTTAATAAAGGTCTGATTGGCATCTGTTACGCTTTGCCCTGCGAAGAATATATCCACATCGGTGAACTGAAAATCTTCACTGGCATCAAAATATTCACTACTGATATTGCGGCCGCCGGTCACGGCTGCAGTGCCATCCGCAATGATCAATTTATTGTGCATGCGATGATTGACCTTTTTCATCCGGAAGCCATAATCCAGCGCACGTAAATGACGAAATTTATAGGGATTAAAAATCCGAACTTCAAAATTTGGATGTTGGCTTAGAGCAAGAAGCTTGTCATCAAGCTGGGTACCATTTTGATCGTCAATCTGAACCCGTACTTTGACACCGCGATCGGCGGCTTTAAGTAATTGGGACAAGATCATATTGCCAATATAATCATCCTTCCAAATGTAATATTGTAGATCCAGATGATATTTAGCTTTGTTAATCAGGTGCAGACGTGCTGCCATACTCATAAAGCCATCATAGAGCGGCAAGAAAGCCGTTTTACCGCTATTGATCTGCTGTTTTGAAAGTTGATTGTCGATCCAGTGTGCCGGTCGAACCGGCGTAATTTTCGCTTCTTCAGCAGTGTTGGGAGCCAGTTCACAGCCAGAAAGCATGATGCTAAAAGTAAAAATGCTCAAACATACAAAGGGCGAAGGTTTAGTCATTGATGTTCCATTAATTATAGGATCTTTTATTCCTTATCTGATGATGTTAATAGTTGAATCTGCGAATAGAAAGAGGTTACTGTTAGTCATCTGTAAATCAGCAAAAAAAGACAGTTTTACATGAAATCACGTGCAGCAGTTGCGTTTGGTCCAGGCCAGCCATTAGAAATTGTAGAAGTGGATGTTGCTCCACCAAAAGCAGGTGAAGTACTGGTAAAAATTAGCCATACAGGCGTGTGTCATACTGATGCATTTACCTTGTCTGGTGAAGATCCTGAAGGTGTATTTCCTGCAATCCTGGGTCATGAAGGTGCGGGTGTGGTCGTTGAAGTCGGTGAAGGGGTCACTAGCCTGAAACCGGGCGATCACGTGATTCCGCTTTATCCTGCTGAGTGTGGCGAATGCTTGTTCTGTAAATCAGGCAAGACCAACCTGTGTGTTGCTGTACGGGCGACGCAAGGTAAAGGTGTCATGCCAGATGGTACGACCCGTTTCTCTTATAATGGCGAGCCGATCTATCACTATATGGGTTGTTCAACTTTTTCAGAATATACCGTGGTTGCTGAAGTGTCTCTGGCAAAAATTAATCCTGAAGCCAACCATGAGCATGTTTGCCTGCTGGGCTGTGGTGTGACTACCGGTATTGGTGCGGTACATAACACCGCTAAAGTTCAGGAAGGTGACAGTGTTGCAGTATTTGGTTTAGGTGGTATCGGTCTTGCTGTGGTACAAGGCGCACGTCAGGCCAAAGCCGGCCGTATCATTGTGATTGATACCAATCCGGATAAATTTGAACTGGCGAAACAGTTTGGGGCGACAGATTTCCTGAATCCAAAAGACTATGATCAGCCGATCCAGCAAATGATCGTCGAAATGACCGGTTGGGGTGTAGACCATTCATTCGAATGTATCGGTAATGTAGATGTAATGCGTTCAGCACTCGAATGTGCGCATCGTGGCTGGGGTCAGTCGGTGATTATTGGTGTAGCCGGTGCAGGTAAAGAAATTTCAACCCGTCCATTCCAGTTAGTCACAGGTCGTAAATGGATGGGTACTGCATTTGGTGGGGTAAAAGGTCGTTCACAATTGCCGGGAATGGTAGAGCAATCCATGAAAGGTGAAATTCAACTTGAGCCTTTTGTGACACATACCATGCCACTGGATCAGATCAATGAAGCTTTTGACTTGATGCATGAAGGTAAATCAATCCGTACGGTCATTCATTTTGACTAAGCTTTTTCAATTTTAAAAAAGACCGGTATTAAACCGGTCTTTTTTATGCGGCTTTCACTTGATTCAGGATACATTAGTGCATGAAAGCCTCACAGAGAGTCACTGAAACAAAACACGCCTGCTAATGTCATTACATGCCAGATGCTTATATTAAATAGGACGTATGAAGATACGTGCTAAAACCATTTTAAAGAATAAGGATAAGCTCTATGTCGAATGATAATTTTGATCGTGATGTAATTAAGAATGCGCCTAAAGATGTCCGCGATGATTTAAATGCTGATCCAATTACGGGTGAACCTGGCGCACATCCTGTAGGTACAGGTGTAGGTGCTGCAGGTGGCGCAGCAGCTGGTGCAGCCATTGGTGCTGCAGGCGGTCCAGTCGGTGTCGCTGTTGGTGGTGTAGTCGGTGCTGTTGTTGGTGGTCTGGCAGGTAAAGGTGTAGGCGAAGCTATAAATCCAACAGAAGAGCAAGCTTACTGGCGTGATAATTCGATCAATACGCCATACTATTCAGATGCCCGTACCACCTATAGCGATCTGGATTATGACCGTGATTATGATACGGCCTATCGAGTCGGTTATGAAAACCGTGGCAGCTATGATGCTCATACCCGTTTTGAAGATGTAGAACCTGATTTGAGACTGAAATGGGAACAAATGAAAGGCGAATCACGTTTAAACTGGGAACAGGCTAAATTTGCAGTGCGTGATGCCTGGAATCGTGTTTCACGTTAATTTTTAATCTTTGGATTAAACTGAAGTTTCTTTGGTAAAATCTGCAATAGGTTTGTGGGTTTTACCAATTTTAGTGATACATCTCACGGTTTGATGAATTAATAAATAAAAGTAGAAAAGTTAATAAATATTTTTTTATATTTAATGCTTGTCAAATGATCACAGAGCGCGTATTTTAATTTCAGAATCACATTTTATGAAAGACATAACATGTTAAAGCAACCTATCATTTCAAACGCATATTTTTATTTCTGGCAGTTTAGCTAATTGCCTGAATGCGTTTGGGCAATGAAAAGGTTGCCCACCAGTTTATACCTGATCGGCAACCCTGATCAGGTTTTTTTTATGCCTTTCATTTTTTACAATATTTTGGAGACAGCCATGACAAACTTTAACTATTCATACTTTAACAACTTTTATTGGTCTTATTTTAGTCAGCTAATGACACTCACAACACCTTCGATTAGACCCATAACGCTCAAATAAAAGTTTGGACTGATTGCCAGTCCCAGGATTAAAGTCATGAATACCCCAAATACATCACAACAACATCATGCTGAAAGCATTTTAATTTTACCTCAGCAGCTTAAGCAGCAATTGCCACTGTCTCCGCAATTAGCCAGCCAAGTCGCTGAACACCGTCAAACTATTCAAAATATATTAGAAGGCAAGGATCATCGTTTAATGGTGGTCACAGGCCCATGTTCCATTCATGATGAAGCTTCCGCGCTAGACTATGCAGAAAAATTAAAACAACTTCAGTCACAGCTATCTGATCAGATTTTCCTGGTGATGCGTGCTTATATCGAAAAGCCGCGGACTACCGTAGGCTGGAAAGGTTTCCTTTACGATCCAAATCTGGATGGTTCATCCAATATGCAATTGGGCTTGGAAAAATCCCGTGACTTATACCTAAAAATCATTGAAATGGGTCTGCCCATTGCCTCTGAAATTCTTAGCCCGATGGCAACTGCTTATTTCGATGACTTATTAGCTTGGGGTGCGATTGGCGCACGTACCAGCGAATCGCAAATTCATCGCGAAATTTCCAGCCATATGCCGTACAGCATCGGTTTTAAAAATGGTACTGACGGTTCGATCCAGATTGCATTAGATGCCATTCAGTCTGCCTCTCATCCTCATCAATTCCTGGGGATGAACCAGTCTGGTTTACCATGCATTTTACACTCGCAAGGTAATCCTAAAGCACATTTGATTTTACGTGGCTCGAATAGCGGACCAAATTACCAATTGTCAGAAATTGAGAAAATCCGGGCCAAACATCAGATCGACTTACCGGCATTGGTGATTGACTGTAGTCATGGCAATAGCTCAAAAAATCCGATGCTGCAGCCTGAAGTATTGGAGCAGATCGTGGCAGAACGCTTACAGACCAATGTTCGTGGCGTAATGCTAGAAAGTCATCTTGTTGACGGCAACCAGAAAATTTCTGAGCAAATGACTTATGGTCAGTCTGTAACTGATGGATGTCTGGGCTGGACAAAAACCGAACAACTATTGTTAAATATGACTGACTCACTACGGCTCGAAGGTTTGAAGCGTAGTGCTTAAAACTGAATGATGTCTTTCCTCAATTGATTGGGGAAAGACAGAATCAGATGAAGCCGATCAGCGCATCTCCCAGATGCTTAAACTAGCTCATCACAGCGTTTGAAAATAAAAATAATGATTAGAACGATTTTATAAATTGAATAAAAATAATTAGGTTCTAGACTAGCAAAATGATTATGTTAGTCTAGAATCATGATAGAAAACAGTAAATTAAGTCACTACAAGATTAAAAAAATTATTCAATGCTTTTGTGTTGATATTCCTGCTTCCAAAACAGCCTTATTACTCAATTTAAATCGTAATACGATTAACTATTGGTACATGCTTTTTAGAGAAACTATCTATGATCATCAAACAGATTTAAGAGCTAAGTTTGTTGGTTCAATAGAAGTAGATGAAAGCTATTTTGGAGCGAAAAGGCAACGTGGGTTTCATGGAAAGTTAAAGCGTGGTCGTGGGACTCTAAAACAGCCAGTATTTGGAATATTCGAACGTAATGGGCGCGTCTATACTGAAATCGTACCTGACTGTAAAATGAAGACTTTACAAGAGGTTATCATTGGTAAAGTTTCACTTGAGAGTGTGATTTATAGTGATGGATGGCGTGGCTATAATGGTCTTGTTGATGTGGGTTATTCAAAGCATTTTAGGGTAAATCACGGAGCAAATGAGTTTGCTAGAGGAGAATGTCATATAAATGGAATAGAATCATTTTGGAGCTTTTGTAAAAGAAGGCTAGCAAAGTTTAACGGCATATCAAAAGAGTACTTTGATTATCATCTTAAAGAAACTGAATGGCGTTGGATGAGTGAACCTAATGAGTTAGCAACTGAGCTGTGGAACCTCATTAGGTAAAATTAAGTGTAAATCTGCTAGTCTAGAGCCATAATTAAATTAAAAAATAAACAATAACAATAATTTATTAGAGGTCTTGCTTCAGCTGATTCTACACGGCTGACCAATCATGATCTCAGGAATCTCGATATGTATACAACCGAATTGCTCGATGAAGCACGTAAATTTATGCACCATATGCTAAGCGTAATACGGACTCCAATAATGAACTGCGCTTGCAAATCAAATTGAAAAGTAATCGTCTTAACCCAGTTTTGCAGGCGGAAAGTACTCAAATATCTATGCTTGAGCAGTCTAGATCACGCACACTTTCTACCGATTAATACTGAGGATCTGGGCAACGCATAATTTGGCTAAAAACGTATGGCCAATGTCACTTTTAATGTTAGGTGGCATAATCAATGCCAGAGTCTGAAAGTGGATATTTCTATTTTAGGTTTACAACTGTGTTATTCACCAATTAAAATGTCTATGCGATAAACCATTTAAAATGTCCTGTTTTTAACCACAAGAGTCAAGCACAGGATTTAACTTTCTTTGTTCAATAACAGCTTTCTGAGCTTTACGACTCGGCATACTTTTCTTGAGACGGGAACGTTTATTCTGTTTTTCCAACTCTTCATGTTGTTGCTGAATATGTGCCAGAACTGTACCTAACCGTTTATTCTCAACGATCTCATTCTGCTGTAGCCCAGCTAATTTATTGAAAATGCTGTAGTTGAGCTTTCGTCCCTCGTGCATGAGGGCCACAGTCCCATCCGGGTACTCCAGAAATGAAATATATTGCCCAACAAGCTTATGATTCAGCTCTATCGGTTCAAGCAGATAAATACATTTGTCATAGGTCAGGGTCAGATTCTTGGTGACCTTACGCGGTTCCTGCCAGGTAAAAATATCATCCAGTTCAAGATGAGATTCGGTTAATGGCCGATGTAAATTCTTTGAGTCTCGCGCACACTTGGCAAACTTCTGATTGAAATGCTCAATAAAGCAGGGCAGCCAGGCATTTGCCTCGGCAATTGAACAGATACCTTCTAGGCGCATTTCCTTGATCAGGCGATCCTGGAGTGTTCTATTGGCACGTTCCACACGGCCTTTGGCCTGGGGTGAGTTGGCGAAGATAATATCAATATTTAACTCATTCAGAATCCGCCCAAATTGCGTGATCTGGCTATCTTGGCTCGATTTCTGATTCACTCGGAATACCGAGTGTTTATCGCTATAAAACGCTAAAGGCTTGCCGTATTGCTCAATGTAGGCTCGGGTTGAAAGCATATAATCAAAGGTCGTTTCAGCCTCACAAAAGCGCAGATGCAACAGCTTTCCAGTGGCGTCATCGATATAAACCAGCAAACAGCATTTGGCCGCTCGACCTTCAAACCAGTCATGATATGAGCCATCAATTTGGATCAGTTCACCGAAGCAATCACGGTTGTATCGAGGCTGATATGGACGTTTCAGGCGCTTGGATCGAGGAATCCAGAGGTCATTTGCAGTCATCCAGCGCCGAAGCGTTTCTACCGGGATATTGAGGTCAAACATGCTGCTGAGCTTCTCATGCGCCAAGGTAGGACCAAAGCCAAGTAAATGTTCAGAAATAATGGAAAGACATTCTGATTTTAACAGGACGTCATGGCGACGATGACCCGGTTGACCACGACTGGCATGTGCCATACCTGAGACACCATCTTGATTGAGCTTCTGCAATAACCGGGTAATTTGACGGGTGGAAAGATTCAGGATTTCAGCAGCACGGACCTGGGTAATACGATGATCTCTAACGTCTTGCAGAACTGCAAGACGTTGAATTTCTTTATCAGACATAGTGATCAGCATCTATATTTTATATCCAGTCCATGGTGATAAAAACCATCATAAACCAGACATTTTTATTGGTGAGAATATAGACACTTTAAATGGGTTCTAACAATAGTATTTCGTATAATCGCCATTATGTTAAATGGCACTAAGCATATTAATTTTGTCTATATTTACGATTATCAAATATGTTCATAAATATTAATGTAAAGAATACCATGAGGGCATATTGCAAACTAAAAGCAATAGCAGAAATATAAGGATGTGCGAAACTGTTTAAGTAGGTAAGAGTATCGCCTTTGCGCCATTCTTTATATGGTGGGAGAGGCTCATCATTAATAATAAACCAAGTCAGGTTCATTAGGCCTAAAGTAAAACAGAAAAATACAATGCCAAGCCAGCCATTGATAGACTGCTGGTTCTTATTTAATGTTGCATAATGCTGACGTATTTGTCTTACATATTTGGCTGGTAGTGGGTGTCTTAAATAATTAATAACAATAAGCCCAATCACGAAAAAATTACATATTGCAAAATAGTCATTTAGAAACTTATGTTGGCTTGAAATCGAAGAGTCAATTGTGGTCGGAAATAAGCCCTGAAATGAGAAATCAAAACTGACTATGACTAATGCGATTACAGTGGGTACAAGATAAAAATAATAAAATGGTGCTGTAACATCTAAATAATATAAAAAAGCTGATTTTTTTTCATAGTTTTTGGTGATTTCGTTTAAGTTTTCCTAAAATTAACATAATACACGTTATACGAAATTCTCTTGTTAGAACCCATTTAAAGTGTCTATATTCTCACCAATAAAAATGTCTGGTTTATGATGGTTTTTATCACCATGGACTGGATATAAAATATAGATGCTGATCACTATGTCTGATAAAGAAATTCAACGTCTTGCAGTTCTGCAAGACGTTAGAGATCATCGTATTACCCAGGTCCGTGCTGCTGAAATCCTGAATCTTTCCACCCGTCAAATTACCCGGTTATTGCAGAAGCTCAATCAAGATGGTGTCTCAGGTATGGCACATGCCAGTCGTGGTCAACCGGGTCATCGTCGCCATGACGTCCTGTTAAAATCAGAATGTCTTTCCATTATTTCTGAACATTTACTTGGCTTTGGTCCTACATTGGCGCATGAGAAGCTCAGCAGCATGTTTGGCCTGCATATCCCGGTAGAAACGGTTCGTCGCTGGATGACTGCAAATGACCTCTGGATTCCTCGATCCAAGCGCCTGAAACGTCCATATCAGCCTAGATACAACCGTGATTGCTTCGGTGAGCTGATCCAGATCGATGGCTCATATCATGACTGGTTTGAAGGTCGAGCTTCCAAATGCTGCTTGCTGGTTTATATCGATGACGCCACTGGAAAGCTGTTGCATCTGCGCTTTTGTGAGGCTGAAACGACCTTTGATTATATGCTTTCAACCCGAGCCTACATTGAGCAATACGGCAAGCCTTTAGCGTTTTATAGCGATAAACACTCGGTATTCCGAGTGAATCAGAAATCGAGCCAAGATAGCCAGATCACGCAATTTGGGCGGATCCTGAATGAGTTAAACATTGATATTGTCTTCGCCAACTCCCCACAAGCCAAAGGCCGTGTGGAACGTGCCAATAGAACACTCCAGGATCGCCTGATCAAGGAAATGTGCCTAGAAGGTATCTGTTCAATTGCCGAGGCAAATGCCTGGCTGCCCTGCTTTATTGAGCATTTCAATCAGAAGTTTGCCAAGTGTGCGCGAAACTCAAAGAATTTACATCGGCCATTAACCGAATCTCATCTTGAACTGGATGATATTTTTACCTGGCAGGAACCGCGTAAGGTCACCAAGAATCTGACCCTGACCTATGACAAATGTATTTATCTGCTTGAACCGACAGAGCTGAATCATAAGCTTGTTGGGCAATATATTTCATTTCTGGAGTACCCGGATGGGACTGTGGCCCTCATGCACGAGGGACGAAAGCTCAACTACAGCATTTTCAATAAATTAGCTGGGCTACAGCAGAATGAGATCGTTGAGAATAAACGGTTAGGTACAGTTCTGGCACATATTCAGCAACAGCATGAAGAGTTGGAAAAACAGAATAAACGTTCCCGTCTCAAGAAAAGTATGCCGAGTCGTAAAGCTCAGAAAGCTGTTATTGAACAAAGAAAGTTAAATCCTGTGCTTGACTCTTGTGGTTAAAAACAGGACATTTTAAATGGTTTATCGCATAGACATTTTAATTGGTGAATAACATCTCTATTTTATTTTATATAAATCATATTTTTATAATCAAATAAAAAGCCTAACTTAGCTGAATCGGGCTTTTTTAATAATTTACCAAGTTTCACGCCTGTTATTTGAGCAAAGTTCCACGATTTTGTTCAATTTTCATAAACATTATCCTATTTTTCATAATTCATTATTACATCTAATAGAACCGAAATTGGTACATAAAAAATAGGGGAGTTGGTAATCATAAAGAAAGAAAAATAACATTCTATATGTCGCAAATGACAAATAATGAATCGTCTAACAGAATTCAACCTTTAAAATTACAATCCTATTTTTTTTGGCAGAGTTGCTTTAAAAAGCTTGAATACTTCTACTTAATTTAATTTTTATTGAAGTAGGTCACATAAATATTAAAAAATATTTTCTTTATAAATCAAATATATTTGAGCATATTTATAAAACGCTGCACAATCAAATTAAAATATTTGGCATAAATCTAAGATCAAGGTTTGTGCAGTTGTGCATTTCCGGGGGAAAAGATGTTCACGGCAGAATTGTTGGACGAAGCAAAAAAATTCATGCATCACATGCTGACTAAAGTGGTGGAATATGGCGGTTCAGATTTATTTATTACGGCTGATTTTCCACCGAGTATTAAACATCAAGGCTTAATGAAACCTTTTGGACAGCAGGAACTCACAGCTGAAAAAACCAAGCTGTTTGCCTACAGTCTGATGAATGATAAACAGCGTAAAGAATTTGAAACTGAACTTGAGTGCAATTTTGCCATCACCGTGCCAGGTGTTTCCCGTTTTCGGGTCAATGTGTTTGTACAACAACTTAATGTTGGCATGGTGATTCGTACCATTACTGCAGAAATTCCAAATTTCCAGAAGCTGAAATTACCGGAATCTCTGAAACATGTGATTATGGAAAAACGTGGACTGGTATTGGTAGTCGGAGGAACAGGTTCCGGTAAATCAACTTCACTCGCAGCCATGATTGACTATCGAAATGAAAATTCAGCCGGGCATATCATTACCGTAGAAGACCCGGTTGAATATGTGCACAAGCATAAAAAATCCATGATTACTCATCGTGAAGTCGGAGTGGACTGCCATTCCTGGCATAATGCGCTGAAAAATACCTTGCGTCAGGCACCAGATGTGATTCTGATCGGCGAAATTCGCGATACTGAAACCATGGAACACGCGATTGCTTTTGCTGAAACTGGACATCTGTGTTTGGGAACGCTGCATTCTAATAATGCCAACCAGACTTTAGACCGAATTATCAACTTTTTCCCGGAAGAACGCCGGAACCAGCTATTAATGGATTTGTCATCCAATATGAAGGCGATCATTTCACAGCGTCTGATTCGTACTCAAGATGGTAAAGGCCGTCGTGCAGCGATTGAAATCATGTTAAATACGCCACTGATGTCTGACCTGATTTTGAAAGGTGAATTCCACGAATTGAAAGCGATTATGGCGAAATCGCGTGAACTGGGCATGCAGACCTTTGACCAGGCCTTATTTGACCTGTATAACCAGGGTGAAATTTCTTATGAAGAAGCCTTGCGCAATGCCGATTCGACCAATGAACTGCGCTTACAAATCAAGCTGAAAAGTAACCGACAGGACACTACCGTAGCCACAGAGGCAACCCAATTCACCATGATGCAAGAGCCAAAAGCGGAAGAGAAACAAGCAGAGAATACTTCGGTGTCAGAATAAATATTTGCTCAAAAAATCACAGGCAGAATTTTCTGCCTGTTTTTTTATTGATCTTATTTATTATTCGATTCAATCCATAAAACTAGACGGTTTTACGTTGCACCACCAGCTTAAAATAAACAATACTGCTTAAGGTTAAAATACCGCATAGCATAAAAGCAAACTGATAACTGTAAGCTGCAATGATGGTACCAATCAGTAGTGAACCGATGGCAATCCCCAGATCATAAAAAGTATAAAAAGTTGAGGTTGCATAGCCAATTCGATGCTTGGGCGCACGTTGAATCGCCAAGGTTTGAATACACGGTTGCACACTGCCAAAGCCCACGCCAACCATGACTGCAGCCAGCATGAATCCCCATAAAGTCTGAATCTGGCTAAGTAAAAATAAACCCAAACTAAAAGCCACCAAGGCCGGATAAATCACATACTGCGGACCTTTACGATCATAAATTTTTCCGGTGATCGGCCGTAGGCTCATCATGGAAATGGTGAAAACCACAAAGAATAAACCCGCATAAGCCATTAAATCCTTGCTGGCTGCAAATGGCGCGATAAAGGACATAATGCTGGCATAAGAAAATGAAATTAGCATAGCCAGTACCGCGACAGGCAGCACTTTCTTTTCCACAAAATCATTCAGCTCAAGCGATGTTTTGTTGTTGGTATTTTCGATGATTTTTTCAGGCTCTTTGACCGGAATCAAAAAACAGAAGGCAAATCCAATAAAAACCAAGGTGATCAACAGCATGCTGACCTGAAAATAAGACCAGTGTTCAATCAGGCTTAGACCTATTAACGGACCTAAGACAATCCCCAGATTAACCGACATGACAAAATAGCCCATGCCTTCGCCTTTACGTTGCTCCGGAATAAACTGGTTCACCACAAGCACACAAACTGTAGTCAAGATACTGAACCAGATGCCGTGTAAGAAACGGATGATAAACAGAATCGTGAGCTGATCTGCCAACAGATAAGTAAGTGAAAATAAGCTAAAGAACACTTCAGAAATAATCAGGGTTTTACGCACCCCGAATTTTTCGATAATTAAACCGCTAAAAGGTCGCACTGCAATGGCAGACACCATAAACAAGGTCATGGCCAGACCTGCCTGAGTCAGGTTGCCGCCTAATTCTTTTAAGATGTATATTGGCAAAATTGTGGTTTGTGCAAAATAGAAAATAAATAAAAATAGGTTGTTGGCCAAACAAAGCACAAATGACTTGGTCCATAGTGGCGCTGCAATGGCGTTCATGATTTTCCTAAAATGATATGCTGTAAGACGTTGGGCTCAGCATGGGAAATTATTGTTATAAATAAGCGCGAGCTATCTAGGAGCGAAGGAGATATGAGCAAGACTTTAAGAAAAATAAGTGAAAAATACAATGATATTTCATGATAAATGCATGAAATTTAATTTGAACTAGGAAATGCAACGCTTGATCTTTAATAAAAAAATCAGCCCGGAGGCTGATTTTTTAAAGTTAAAAGGGCTTAGAGGCCAGCTTCATATTCTGTATTGGAAAGCAGCTTTTCGACATCTGCCATATTGTCTGGCTTGATTTTATAGATCCAGCCTTTGCCGTATGGGTCATCATTAATAAAATCAGGATCATCTTCAAGATCAGGATTGATTTCAACCACTACACCAGACACCGGCGCATGAATATCAGAAGCTGTTTTTACTGATTCAACCACGCCAGCTTGTTCGCCTGCAGTGATATGTGAAGCAAGATCTGGTGCTTCGACATAAACCAAATCACCTAACGCATCCTGTGCATGGTCGGAAATACCGGTCACAACAAGATCACCCTCAATGCGCACCCATTCATGTGTACTTGCGTACTTTAATTCTGCAGGATGATTCATTGATAACTCCTTAAAAATCTTAAGATCATTTTTGACATGTTTTATACATTCTTTTTAAGCAAAACAAAAGGCTTATACTCCCTTATAAATAAGGATCTTTGCGCCAGTTGCTCGGGCTGCGACCACTCCAGCGTTTAAACGCCCGACTAAAATTGGCGACATCACTATAACCCAGTTCATCGGCAATCTGTTCCAGGGTAAAATCTGTCCGAGACAATAATGAGGTGGCATGCCGGTAACGCACTTCATCGACGAGTGTAGAAAAGGAGGTGCCTTCGGCGGCGAGTTGACGTTTTAAGGTGCGGTCAGACATGTGTAAGCGATCCGCCACACTTTCAATACTCAGATAATGCTGCTCGGCATGGGTCAAGATATCTCGGACGCGCATCGCAATCCGATGCCGTTCGCCCAAGGCAGAAAGTTCCGTTTCACACTGGTTAATCGCAATCTGGCTGGCAATCGGATCGGCGTGCACCAGCTTATTCATCAGGTAACTTTTATCAAAGCTCAGAATTAAATGCGGTTGTTCAAAACGGAACTGATGCGTTGGAAACTTCGCCATAAAGCGTTCAAAACCTTCCGGCTTCTTAAAATCGAAGTCGATTTCTCCCGTGGCATCGGTAACGCCTGTAATGGCTTTGGCCATACTGATCAGACCAATCATCAAGGCAATGGAAATTTCGGTGCGCAGCGGTTCAAGCTGAATATCGGTTTGCAGCTGTACCGTGGCTTTAGCACCAAAAGTCGAGAAAAACAGTTGCAGTAAGGGTAAACGAAGTTGAATAAATCGATTCGCCAGTACCAGCGCATCGGTAATATTATTCGCCGTCATAATCGCATAGCCAATAAAGCCATGAATCGAGATCCGCATCTGTGTGCCGAGATGATAACCCAGGGTCGGCTCGCCGGTCAGTTTCAGGGCATATTTGACCAGTTCGTTGGCGACAGGGGTTGGAATACGAAAATCAGGATCTGCCAACTGTTCACTGGTCAGGCCAAAAGGTTGGAAAAGCGACTCATTATTATAACCCCAGCGGGAAATGACATCGAGAAGCAGGAGACCGTAAACACCTGGAATTCCTTGGTCTTGGCGTGGAGCAATTGTTTTCATGCGCGATCCGTTGCACTCATTCAAATTTTTTTATTTATAGATAGATATTGGCATGAAGCCACCAAATTTTTCATTAAAATTGTTGGACAAAATTTTGGCGATTGTGACTCTGCCACTGGCAGATTAGCCTGAATTCAGTATTAAAATCAATTTAAACCACATAATTTTATGGATGAAATTAAAATTATTTTATTGAACCGGTCACATCTCTGCATTGGCTGGCTCAGGGCAAGAAGATTGTCTAAGCATTGAATAGGGCTTCATCAGAGTGCTTTCAGAACTGGAGAGTTATGTCATTTCATTAAAATACCAGATAGATGGCAACTTGCTGTTCATCTGTAGAGAAAATTTTAAAAAGAAAGGTCTGGGCAAAGTTTTCTTTTGTCCCAGACCTGTTCGGTATTGAAGACAATCAAATCGTCAACAGTTTAATCGTCTTGCTGATTTTGTATTAATCAAGATTTTTCGATGCTTTGACCTGTTGCTGAATCAACATGCCGCCCGTTTGACGCTGCCAAAGCTGGGCATAGATGCCATTCAATGCTACCAGTTCATCATGCGTGCCTTGTTCGGCAATTCGACCCTGATCCAGCACAATCAGACGATCCATCTGGGCAATGGTAGACAGGCGATGAGCAATGGCAATCACAGTTTTACCCTGCATCAAGTCGTCCAGACTGTTTTGAATAGCGGCTTCGACTTCAGAATCCAGCGCACTGGTGGCTTCATCCAGAATCAGAATCGGCGCATCTTTCAGGAATACACGTGCAATTGCAATTCGCTGACGCTGTCCGCCGGAAAGTTTCACGCCACGTTCACCGACATAGGCTTCATAGCCTTTTTTACCACGCAAATCGGTCAGATTGGGAATAAACTCTTCCGCTTTGGCTTTACGTACGGCTTCAAACATTTCTTCATCAGTCGCATCCGGACGACCATATTTAATGTTTTCAGCGACAGTGCGATGTAGCAGTGAAGTATCTTGAGTCACTAATGCAATGTTCTTGCGCAAACTGTCCTGAGTCACATCGTCAATATCCTGACCATCGATCAAGATACGACCCTGGTTAATATGATAAAAGTGCAACAACAGTTGAATCAGGGTAGATTTCCCGGCACCTGAACGGCCGACAATACCAATTTTTTCACCTGGACGAATGGTCAGATTAAACTGATCAATCACGTTTTTATCATTATAGGCAAAGCTGACATTTTCGAATTTGATCTCACCATGATTGAGCTGTAGCTCTTTGGCACCCGGTTTATCTTCAATGGCAATTTTGCGGCCTAAAGTTTTCATACCATCCTGAATAGTACCGACATTTTCAAACAGGGCAGAGGTCTGCCACATCATAAATTCGGCAATACTGTTCAGTTTCAGTACCATTGCCGTAGTTGCGGCAATAATGCCCAGCTCAGCCTGACCTTCCATCCACAGCCAGATCGCGGTACCCAGTACGCCACCGTACAACACCACACTTAGCAGTAAAATACTGATTTCGTATTGGGCACCCAGACGCATCTGTTTATATACCGTTACCATAAATTCCTGCATCGAAGTCTTGGCATACTGGCTTTCGCGGCCGGCATGAGCAAACAGCTTGACGGTCTGGATATTGGTATAGGCATCTGTGATACGACCGGTCATGACCGCACGGGCATCCGCCTGGGCATTGGAAATTTTGCTCAAACGCGGAATGAAGTAACACGCTGCACAGATAAACAAGGCTAGCCAGACCATCAATGGAATGATCAGCAAAGGTGAAATTGCACCTAAGACAATATTGATGGTGATGAAATAAATCAGCACATAAGCCAGCATGTCACCCAGAATCACCCAGAACTCGCGTACTGCCAGCGCCGTTTGCATGACCTTGGCCGATAAGCGTCCGGCAAAATCATTATGGAAAAAATCCAGGCTTTGTTTCATCAGCAGGTTATGAAAGCGCCAGCGTAAACGCATCGGGAAATTGCTATACAAAATCTGATGCTTAATTAGGGATTGGGCGCTAGCGAAAAAAATATTGGCCAGAAGAACAATACTCAGTAAGGTTAAATTGCTAGCATGCTGTTCCAGAAAAGTATCGGGCTGGCTTTTACTGAGCCAGTTCACCAGCTCACCAATTTTTGAATACAGAAAAGCTTCGAAGCTGGCAGCACCGGCAGTACACAGTACCAGAATCAGCAAATAACGGCGGACTCCATAGGCTGCCTGCCAGACAAATGGAAAAAACTTGGTCGGTAAAGGTTGGTTCAGATTTTTGGTGGGATAGGGGTCAACCAGTCTTTCAAGCCATCGAAACATTATCGTACTCTTATCATGCATTTTGCTTTTCGGGAATTATAAAGGATTCTGTTTTTTTAAGCCCGTAATTGGGTGAAATTGCCACAAAATGATTCACTCAATTAAAACTTAGATTATAAAAATTAAACTAAAGCCAGATTTATGCCAGTCAGGATCTAAACAGATGAGGAAATAAAAAAGCCTGAAATGCAGTAGCATGTCAGGCTTGAGGTTGGATGACTTATGTTTAAGTAATAATGGAAGATGGTTGAGTAAATGCTTCCTTTAAATCAAGACCTGAAGGCGCTTGATAGACCTTTAATCCAAATTCCGGAATAATCGCCAGCAGATGATCCATGATATCCGACTGGATATTTTCATACTCCACCCAGGCGGTGGTATTAGTAAAGGCATAAATCTCTAATGGTAAACCCTCACTGGTTGGCTGCAATTGGCGCACCATCAGGGAATGATTTTTACTAATGCCCGAATGCTGTTGCAGATAAAATTCTACATAGGCACGGAAAGTTCCCAGATTGGTGAGACGGCGCTGGTTATATTGCGAATGATGGCTCAGTTGCAGATTAAATTGTTCCAGTTCCTCTGACTTGGTATTTAAGTATTGATCCAACAGAATAAAATTTTTCAGCTTGTTCTGTTCTTCAGCCGACATAAAATGCACGCTGCTTTGATCAATATGAATCGAGCGCTTGATCCGGCGTGCACCGGCTTCCTGCATGCCACGCCAGTTTTTAAAGGTGTCCGTCACCAGTTTGTTGGTCGGAATGGTAGTCACTGTTTTATCAAAATTCTGTACCGTAATGGTATGTAATGACATATCAATGACATCGCCGTCCGCATTCAGCGAGGGCATTTCGATCCAGTCGCCAATCCGCACCATGTCATAAGATGAAATCTGCACTGACGCCACCAGTGACAAAATGGTATTTTGAAAGACCAGCATCAACACCGCGGCCATGGCACCGAAGCCAGCCAGCAAGGTAAAGACATCCTTTTTCAGGAAAGTGCCGAGAATCATCAGGCCACAGACAATAAAGATAATCAGTTTGACCAGCTGCAAATAACCTTTAATCGGTTTGTTACGTGACTTGGGATTACGCTGATAGACCAGGTTAAAAATATTCAGTAATTCACCAAGAGCCAGGGCAATCGTCAGGAAAATAAAAGCCTGTGCCCCCATTTGCACAAAGGACTCAACCTTGTCAGATAAATGCGGTACCGTGGTAATCCCGTTCATGATCACCACTGCCGGAACAATATTGGCAATCCGGCGAATCACGCTATGCTCAGCAAAAATCTGATTATTGGCAAAAGGCATTCTGGAAATCAGTTGACGTATTCCGCGTACCACAATCTGTTTGGCAAATAGATTGGCAAGAATCGCCAGTAAAATCACAATACTCAGTGAAGATAGCATTTCCAGCCATGGGTACTGATCTGCCCATTCTTGAATATTCCGAATAAAATTAAACTGTTCCAAACGATCTTTCTCTTCAATCAAAAATTTAGATCAAGTTTATAGTTTTGGATCAGATTTTTTAATATTGGATAACTTTTTAAAACATATCTATTGGTGCAAATCATTCAATAAAAGTGCCTACAACTAAAAAACCGGCGAATTCGCCGGTTTCTGATCTTCAAGATTTCAGTAATGATAACGCGATTCTTACCACATCAAATCATCAGGAATAACATAAGCAGCATATGGATCTTCTTCATCAGTGGTTTCTTCATTTTTCTCTGAATTATTCACAATGATAAAGCCCTGCATTTTCGCATTGATACGATCTGCCAGAGCTTTAGGCAAGAAAGCATAGCTGTCATTTTCACGTGCAATCACCAGACTGCCTGTCACCAGTGCATTATAGATCTGTTGGTTTAAATAGACCTTTTTAATTTTGCTGTCATCAATAAACTGATACACCGCATCGCCGTCAGTATCACGGATTTTGTGCTGATTAATCATTTGCATGATTGCGGCTTTGAGTTCTTTTTCCTGCAAAGCTGCTTTTTTCTCTTGCTCAATCGCCTGATCTTTAGCCATTTTTTGCTGTTTGTCTTGTTCAATCTTGGCCTTGATTTCAGCCTCGGTACCGTCACCGGTGCGTTTTTCATGCACAGCCTGTTTAGACAGTTTTTTGGCTTTTTTATTATCGACCAATCCTGCCTTTAACAATTGTGCCTGCAATGCATTTTTAACCATGAGAATGTCCAGATATTAGTCGTGTTGATGTCGATAACGTAAATAAATCACCCAATACGTGAGACTGAGAACCAGACTCAGCACTGCCGGGATCAGGAATGCATTTAATTTTAAATAAGGATATAGCCAGCTGGCAAGAATGCCGCCGCTTAAAAAACCGAGCAAAATAAGCAGATGCAAAACCACGCGTCGTGATTCTACCTCCAAACCGCGCAAACGGTAGCCCATCGCCAAGCCGAGGTCGGTCAGTACGCCAGATAAATGCGTGGTGCGAATAATGGCGCCTTTATAATGGCTGACCATGGCATTTTGCACACCCATGGCGACACAGGCCCATAACAAGGCATAGCGCGGGAAATAGGGCAATAATAACCAGCAGATCAAAATAAAAATAGCCACCAAGCTTAAAGGGTAACCATAAAGCTGCCCCAGGCGAAAGTGACTATTTCCAAGAATGAGCCCGCTATAGGATGAACCAATGACATAGCAGAGTGTGACCAGAAAGAGATACAACATCTGTTCTGGTTGCCAGTTCAGCAGGGCCATGGCCAGCATACTGACATTACCGGTCATATGTGAAACAGACTGGTGCAGTACCGTCACCAGACCCAGGACGTTAATCATGCCGGCATTGACCGCAAGAAAAAACGCCCCTAATTGTATCCAGGTAGGTAAACGCTGTAATGGCATAACAACATCATTGGCTAAACATATTGATTAATCAATATAAAATCAATTTGATGCGCGGTCTACTGCTGCAGTAAATAAAACATCAGTCGATGAGTTTAGCGCGGTTTCAGTAGAATCCTGCAATACGCTGATGACCATACCAATGGCGACCACTTGCATGGCGATATCCGAAGAAATACCAAACAGGCCACATGCAACTGGAATCAATAGTAATGAACCGCCTGCAACACCTGAAGCGCCACATGCCGAAACGGTTGCCACCACAGAAAGAATGAGCATAGTGCTGAAATCGACGCTAATCCCCAAAGTATTTACAGCCGCCAATGACAATACAGTAATGGTCACAGAAGCACCTGCCATGTTGATCGTAGCACCCAAAGGAATTGCGATACTTGAAGTTGATTCCTTGACGCCCAGACGTTTTGCCAAGTCCAGATTGACTGGAATATTGGCTGCCGAACTACGGGTAAAGAAAGCGGTAATGCCACTTTCGCGCAAGCAAGTGAATACCAGTGGATACGGGTTGTTGCGTGTCATTAAGGCAACCAGAAGCGGATTAATTACCAGTGCAACGAAAACCATCGTTCCGAGCAACACAGCAAGTAAATGTACGTAACTGGTCAGCGTATCCAGACCAGATTCAGCAAAAGTCACTGCAACCAGACCAAAAATACCCAAAGGTGCAAAGCTGATCACTAAACGAATCACATAGTTCACTGCAAAGGCTGCATCATTCAAAAGCGTCTTGGTGCTATCCGATGCATGACGGAAAGCGATGCCTAATGCCACTGACCAAGCCAGGATGCCAATAAAGTTTGCTTCAGCAATTGCAACAACCGGATTGGTAACAAAACTGAGCAGTAAATTCTTCAGGATTTCTACCAGACTGCCAGGTGGCTGTAAGTCAGCTTGTGCAGCGATATCCAGAAACAGCGTACTTGGAAATAAGATACTCGCAACCACGGCGCTCAGTGCAGCAAGGAACATACCCACTGCATACATGATCATAATCGGTTTGATGGGGGTGTTGGATTGACCCACCTTAAAATTCGCGATAGAAGCTAAAACTAAAATGAAAACCAGAATCGGTGCAACAGACTTCAAGGCTTTAATAAACAGGTCGCCCAATAGGCTTAATGAGGGAGTAGCTTCGGGAAATACCACAGCCACACCCACACCTAAAATAATGGCGATGATGATTCGAGAGACTAAGCTCATGCGCATAAGGGCAGAAAACATAAGGTTGCCTTGTGAAAATTACGAGGGCTAAATTTGGGAAAAAGTTGCGCTATTTTATACTTAATTTAAACAAGGCTTAAAATATATTTTCATATTAAAACCAAGATATTGATATTATTGATATATTCTAAAATTAACGGGTTTAAAACATTGCTTATATTGAAGAAAAACTTCTTAAAATGATGAATAAATCAGCATATTTAAAATTGTATTCATGAAATAAATATCAAAGTTAAATAGATAAATTCAAATTATATTTGAAAATTCAGAAAAGACTGCACTTATGACCGGTCGGAATCTCCGGCCATAAGTTCAAATATCTGCTGTTCTAAATCGTATAATCTTTATGCTGTTCAAAGATCTCTGGTGCCAGGTCCTGAATCGCCTGAAAATGGGTCAGATAAATGCACCCGCTCAGATGCGTCATCAATTTAGAAGCTTGCAGCTTGTCCATGACCGGACCTTTGACTTCGGCAAAATGCAGGCGAATATCCAGTTTGGCCAATTCTGCATTTAAATCTTCCAGCATTTCCAGAGCACTCAGATCAATCGCACTGATGCTGGAACAGTTAATAATCACATGTTGCAGCTGGTCATTTAGACTGATCTCATTGATCAGATAACCTTTAAAGCTATTGGCATTCAGAAATGTCAGATTCTCATCAATCCGCAGTGACAGCACCCGGTTTGAGGTACTGACCTGATGCCGCTGAATATTGCGAAAATGCTGGGTTCCTTCCACTAGACCGACAACCGCAATATGCGGTCGGCTGATTCGCCATAACATCAGCACAAATGTCGATACGATCCCAATGATCAAACCGGTCGAAATATCAATCAGAACAACGCCCAGAAAGGTAATCCACATGGCAAGGCCATCTGCCTTGGAATAGCGCCAGGCATCAAAAAATGGCTGAAAATTAACCAGCTTCCAGATGGAAACAATAATCGTCGCGGCCAGAATGGTCAGCGGCAGATCTTCAAAAAATCCGGTAAAGAACAGGCTCACGAAAATAATCAGAATCGAGGATAAAACACCGGCCATAGGTGATTTGGCACCGGCATCGGCATTCACCACCGTCCGCGACAGGCTGCCGGTCACAGGAAAAGCTGAACTCACGCCTGCACTGATATTGGCCAGACCGAGCGCGATCAGTTCCTGATTACTGTTTAAATGACTGCGTTGCTGTAAGGCCGTGGCTTGAGCAATCGACAAGGATTCCACAAAACTGATCATGGCGATCATGCTGGCACCCGGTAACAAGGTCATCACCAATTCCCAGTTCCAGTGTGGAAAAGACAAGGGTGGAAAACCGGAAGGAATTGCACCGACCGTTTTAATACCCTGAAGCTTTAAATCCAGAAAGACAATCGCCGCAATGCCGAGACACACCAAAATCAGGGGCACTGCACGTACCAGAAAATCTGTAGAGCCGATCCGGCTTTGTACAGCCTGAGATTTTAATAACTTGGGCAAATAGATTAGCAGACCGATAGAGAACAGGCCGAAAATCAGGCTCGGCACGTGCAGCAGCGGGAAATATTGCAGCAAACTGCTGACAAACTCCGGAAGGTTATTGGCTTTTAAAGGAAGATCGACCAAAAACTTTAACTGCCCAAACGCAATCAATAAGGCAGAGGCAATAATAAAGCTTTGAATCACGGGATGACTGATCAACTGGATCAGAAAACCAAAACGGAATAATCCCAAAAGCAGGGAAATAATCCCGACCATCAGTGCCAATAAAGTCGCAGCTTCAATATAGACTGGTGAGCCGACTTCAAAAAGTGGATTGAGCGTAGCAAAAGTCATCATGGAAATGATGGCTACCGGGCCAATCGATAAAGTCGAACTCCCACCGAGCAGCGCATAAATGATCATCGGCAGGATGCTGGCATATAAGCCCATGATCGGCGGCAATCCTGCCAGCATGGCATAGGCCATCCCTTGAGGCACCAGCATCGCCACCACAATCAGGGCGGCTAGCACATCGGACTTAAATTTGACCGGCGTATAGTGGCTTAACCATGCCCAGGCAGGCAGTTTATGCAGAAGTTTAGACTTGGAATTTGGCATAAAAAGGTCTAAATCACAAATATAGATATATTATGCACAAATTCTGCTAAGAAGTCTTAGCTGATCTAGCTTCTTGATGATTCATGTTTAAAATGAATCATCTGGGTCAGTCACGTATCATTCGAAAACTTATGATCGTGATCTTAGTGGTGTAGAACGACCTCAATAAGAGTTTAAAGAAACTTATCTTGATGACTGAAAAAAGAAAGATTCTTTATTTAGCTGGATTGCCGCAATACAATTGATAAAGGGTATTTAAGACCACAATCAAATTTTGATCTTTAATTGAATAATAAATCTGTTTGCCGTCGCGTCGGGTATCTACTACATCGCTTTTACGCAGCATCATGAGCTGCTGGGAAAGTGTCGGCTGTTTAATCTCAGTTATTTCCTCAATTTCTGAAACATTCAGTTCCGCTTGAGACAGATGACATAAAATGAGAAGACGGTCGGTATTGGCCAGAGATTTTAAAATGCCAACGACCTGTTCTGCTGAATCGCGCATAGTCGTGATTTCAAAATCGGTTTTCATTCAATATGTCCATTATAAAGTTACAGCCCGTTAATTATACGGGTCTTAGCTCGTAATACCTTGCTAAAAACAGTTAAGTTTTATGGTTTTTAATGAATTGAATTATCAATTAAAATTATATTTTAAATATTGATAGATAAGATAAATTTATTGCATAGTGCAGAAAGTATTTTAGTTCACATTCGTGCAATCAAGTGCAAGTTTCATCAAACATCTACAAAGCAAAAAAATGCTTGTATGATGTTTATGTGACTTGAACCAATAACATCAGGGATATCATCATGAGTACAGATTCAGCTTTTCCAACACCGAGTAATTTAGGTATAGCGGTTTATAGTAATAATGCAGACGCGATTGGAAATACACCGCTTGTTCGTATTAATCGTGTGATTTCCGCTCCGGCCACGGTACTTGCGAAAATTGAAAGCCGTAATCCGGCATTCTCAGTCAAGTGTCGTATTGGTGCCGCGTTGATTAATGATGCTGAAAAATCTGGCAAGCTCAAATCCGGTATGCATATTGTCGAGCCAACCAGCGGCAATACCGGTATTGCATTGGCTTTTGTTGCGGCAGCCAAAGGTTATGACATTACTTTGACCATGCCTTCAAGCATGAGTATTGAACGCCGTAAGGTAGTGAAAGCATTGGGTGCCAATCTGGTACTGACTGATCCGGCCAAAGGCATGAAAGGCGCGATTGAAGAAGCACAACGTCTAGTCAATGAAAATCCTGAACTGTACTACCTGCCACAACAGTTTGAAAATCCGGCCAATCCTAAAATTCATGAAGAAACTACGGGCCCAGAAATCTGGGAAGCGACTGCGGGCAATGTCGATATTCTGGTCGCAGGTGTCGGAACGGGTGGAACCATTACCGGTATTTCACGCTACTTTGAAAAGGTAAAAAATAAGCCTTTATATTCAGTGGCGGTGGAACCCGCTGAGTCTGCAATTATTGGTCAGGCCAAACGCGGTGAAGACATTACACCTGGACCACACAAAATTCAGGGGATTGGTGCCAACTTCATTCCAGGTAATCTGGATTTAGACCTCGTTGATGAAGTGATTGCCATTAATAGCGCAGATGCAGTCGAGTGGGCACGTAAAACGGCGGCTCAGGAAGGTATCCTGGTCGGTATTTCAAGTGGCGCGGCTATGGCAGCCGCAGCCCAATTGGCGGCTCGCCCTGAAAATGCTGGTAAAAATATTGTGGTGATTTTGCCAGACGGTGGTGAACGTTACCTGTCTTCGATCTTATTTGAAGATATTTCTGCCGAATAACATTGATGCATTTTATATTTTAAATACTGGCATACAAGCCTGAAGTCATCTTCGGGCTTTTTATTGGGTGATTTTAAATCGCAGCAGGACGCTGCATTATTTTTAAAATAGTCAGATGAAGGACTTGACCTTACCATGATGGGAATGTTTAAGCTATAACATCAACAATGAGTTGAGGTGTGGAGATGGGCATGGCAGAACAAGATAGCAACCGCTTATATGAACAGCAGGTGCAGATTGGCGGTATGACCTGCGCCTCCTGTGTAGCTCGGGTAGAAAAAGCCTTGAAAAAAATTGAAGGCGTGGTCGAGGCATCTGTCAATCTATCGACTGAAAAAGCTTTTATTAAAAGCCAGCAGCCAATTGCTGCCGCTGCGCTGGTTCAAGCAATTGAAAAATCCGGTTTTGATGTACCGACGCAACAGTTTGATTTAAATATTGAAGGCATGACCTGTGCATCCTGTGTGGCTCGCGTAGAAAAAGCCCTAAAAAAAGTGGAAGGCGTACTGGATGCACAAGTGAATCTGGCCACTGAAAGGGCGCATGTGAGTGCGATCAATTCTGTGCCATTGTTTAAACTAACTCAGGCAGTGCAAAAAGCCGGTTTTGATATTCAGAGCAACCGGATTGAACTGACGATTGAAGGTATGACTTGCGCATCCTGTGTGGCACGGGTTGAAAAAGCTTTATTGAAAGTAGAAGGTGTCAGCGAAGCACAGGTCAATCTGGCCACCGAAACTGCCTGGGTGAAAGCCTCACATTCCCAGATTCCGGCCTTGATTGCTGCCGTGGAGAAAGCAGGTTATCAAGCCACAGTAAAATCCGGTACGGATATGTCGGCAGATAGTCATGGTGCTTTTCAGGAAAAGAAAGCCAATGAAACGGCACAACTGAAACGAGATTTATGGCTTGCGGTCATTCTGACAGCACCTGTATTTATTCTGGAAATGGGCTCGCACTTGATTCCGGTGTTTCATCATTTTATTGCCCATACGCTGGGAACCCAGAACAGCTGGTATCTACAGTTTGTGCTGACCACTTTGGTGCTGATTATTCCGGGACGACGTTTTTATCAGCATGGGATTCCGGCATTGTTACGCTTGGCACCGGATATGAACTCGCTGGTGGCCGTTGGAACCATTGCCGCCTATGGCTTTTCCTGTATTGCGACCTTTTTTCCGCAGCTGTTACCGCAGTCCACCGTGCATGTGTATTTTGAAGCGGCCGCCGTCATTGTCGCGCTGATTTTACTGGGGCGTTATCTGGAAGCTAAAGCCAAAGGGAAAACTTCGGAAGCGATTCAGTATCTGGTCGGTTTGCAGCCAAAAACAGCCCGAGTACAACAAAACAATCACTGGGTTGATCTGGCAATTGCCGATGTACAACAAGGCATGCTGATTGAAATCCGTCCGGGTGAAAAAGTCGCCGTCGATGGTGAAGTGATTGCTGGGCAAAGTTATATCGATGAAGCGATGATTAGCGGTGAGCCTTTACCTGTGGCCAAACAGGCTGGTGATCAGGTTGTCGGCGGTACGGTAAACCAGAACGGAACCTTGCAAATCAAGGCGACTAAGGTCGGCCAAGATTCGGTACTGGCGCAGATTATTCAGATGGTGGAACAGGCACAAGGCTCAAAACTGCCGATTCAGGCTGTGGTCGATAAAGTGACTTTATGGTTTGTGCCGGCTGTTATGGCACTGGCGGCCTTGACCTTTATGGTCTGGTTCCTGTTTGGGCCTGAGCCGAATCTGACCTACGCCTTGGTAAATGCAGTCGCCGTACTGATTATTGCTTGTCCATGTGCGATGGGACTGGCAACTCCTACCTCAATTATGGTCGGCACTGGCCGTGCAGCAGAACTGGGCGTGCTATTCCGTAAGGGTGAAGCTTTACAGTTGCTGCAACAAACCAAAGTCGTCGCGCTGGATAAAACTGGAACCTTGACTGAAGGAAAACCATTGCTGACCGACTTTGAAGTCACCGCTGATTTTAATCAGCAGACCGTATTACAGCTGGTGGCTTCGGTGGAGGCCAAGTCAGAACATCCGATTGCCCACGCCATTGTTCAGGCTGCTCGCGAGCAAGAGCTGGAACTGATGGACGTGACGGATTTTGATTCAATTACTGGTGCAGGGGTCAAAGCACAGGTGTCCGGTCAGCAACTGCATATTGGTGCAGAACGTCTGATGCAGGACTTGGGCTTAAATGTCGATCTGTTTAGAGACACTGCACAAAAGCTCGGTGATCAGGGCCGCAGTCCTTTATATGTAGCGATTAATCAAAAGCTGGCTGCAATTATTGCCGTAGCCGATCCGATTAAACCGACCACTCATAGCGCGATTCAGGCCTTGCATGACCAAGGTCTTAAAGTGGCGATGATTACTGGTGATCATCAGCATACCGCGCAGGCGATCGCCAAACAGTTGAAAATCGATCAGGTGATTGCGGAAGTTTTGCCGCATGAAAAAGTCGATGCAGTACGACAACTCCAGCAGCAATACGGCGTGCTCACTTTTGTTGGGGATGGAATCAATGATGCACCGGCATTGGCCCAGGCCGATGTCGGTATGGCGATTGGAACCGGTACCGATGTCGCGATTGAAGCAGCCGATGTGGTGTTGATGTCAGGCAATTTACAGCATGTGGCTACAGGCATTGGTTTAAGTCAGGCGACCATGCGCAATATTAAACAGAACCTGTTTTGGGCCTTTGTCTACAATATTGCCTTAATTCCGATTGCCGCGGGTGTGCTTTATCCATTTTGGGGTATATTGTTATCGCCAATGTTTGCCGCAGGTGCGATGGCGTTGTCCTCCGTGTTTGTCGTCAGCAATGCCTTGAGATTAAAAGCCTATCAACCGGTGCAGTTTAAGGAGTCAGTATGATGAATATTGGTCAGGCGGCAAAACGTTCTGGCATCTCTGCGAAAATGATTCGTTATTATGAAGACATTGGTTTGTTGCCGGCTCCGAAACGCAGTGATACAGGTTATCGGGTTTATAGTGATGCGGATATTAAAATCTTAAGTTTTATCCAGCATGCACGTGAACTGGGATTTTCTTCAGAGCAGATGAAAGAATTACTCGGCCTGTGGCTGAACAGCTCACGCCAAAGTAGTGAGGTCAAACAGTTGGCACAAAAACATATCCAGTTTTTACAACAGAAAATTGCCGATATGCAGCATATGCTATTAATTTTACAGCAATCGGTTGAGCAGTGTGCCGGCAATGAACAGTCCGATTGCCAGATTTTAAAACAGATTGAACAGGGTGTCGGAACTGAACAGCACTGACATGCGCTGTATTCACATCAATTTTTAAACCGATCCTATGGAGCTAAACATGAAATTCCGTATTGAAAACATGACCTGTGGTGGCTGCGCGCGCAGTGTCACGGCTACGATTAAAGATCTGGATGAAAATGCTACTGTGAATATTGATGTGGCGACTAAGCTGGTTGAAGTTGAATCGACAGTCAGTGAGTCTGAGATTGTTGCAGCTTTAACCGAAGATGGTTTCCCGCCTGTGGCAGCCTGATCGTTGTCGTGTTAGATCACTCTTAATGATCATATGAAATCATACAGCCAAATAAAAAATGCCTGATCGAATCAGGCATTTTTTATTTTAGTGATTATACCGATGAGATTTTATCTGGCGTCATCAGCGCCTGATTAATATACAGCTTAATCAGACGTTCACGTGACCCAATCGCTTTTTGGTAATTGGTCGAATTTAATAACAGCGAAGCGCCATAGGTGACTGTCCAGATATAAGACAAATAATCGCGAATCGACATGGCACTTTCTAAAGCCACCAGATAATCATGTGTGATGTCTTTAATCCGGATAATCCGTTCTTCACGAATACGATAAAGCTCCTGAAATAATTCTTTCAGATTTTTCTCGTTATTGGTTAAACGCTCTTCAATGACATGCAACAGGATGGTTCGGTTTGAATTGAGCATGTGATAGAGCATATATTGTGAAACATAATTTTTAATATCGTTATTATGCTTTTTTGATATTTCTAGAATTCTTTTTTCATTCAGAATAATCAGTTCTAAATATAACTGGTTCTTGCTTTTAAAATGTTTGTAGATGGTTCCTTTTGCGATGTCCAGTTCACTGGCCAGCTCACTCAGGGTAATGTCCTGATTATTATCCAGTAGCAAGCTTTCCGCCATGCTCAGGATCTTCTCTTTACGAAGAAGGAAGTTCTGCTGTCTTACAGTCGTCATCTTCTTGGTCCATACTTTTCGAAAAAGAACCTTTCAAGAATATGCAATTTTGCACGCGATGGCTATAAAACTAAGGTCGTGATATTTATCTCATTTTGTATATTTATGCAGCAACTGCTGACAAATAAAAATAGCGATGCTAAGCGGACAGAAATATTGTCAAGAAAACTGAACCCTAGAGATCAACTTTGCTAAATAAAATTCCATTTTCAGTATAATTATTTTATTGTTTCAGCGCACGAAGCTAAATCCTTCGACTGTTTTAAGCACATATTTATCCGGGTTTAGTACGGAAAGTAGATCAATATTAAGCTGGCATATTCAGTCACTTATACTGAACATGAAGACGTGGTTTTTAAGGCAACTTTATGAATCTAGATATAGATTTAATACTGCAAGAATTGGATATCACGATTTTAAAATCGCCCGCTTGGATTCTAATGAAAATTAGAAAATATTTGGCAACAGGATTGAGTATCACCCTTTAAGGAATTTAAAAATGCCGATTTATAATGCGCCGCTAAAAGACATGGAATTTATTTTAAATGATGTATTCCAAGCGGAACAATTTTGGCAAGGTAATGAAAATCTTGCACATTTAGATATGGCGACGGCAAATGCAATTCTGGAAGAGATGGCCAAATTTTCCAAGAATGTTATTCTTGATCTGAATCGTCCTGCAGATGAAGAGGGTGGTGCTCAGTTTAAAAACGGTGAGGTGACTACGCCGGCTGGTTTCAAGGAAGCCTTTAAACAGTTTGCCGAAGGTGGCTGGGTGGGCTTGGGTGCTCCTGAAGAATGGGGTGGGCAAAACATGCCGAAAATGCTCACGGTTCTGGCGGATGAAATGATCTGGAGCACCAATCCATCTTTCATGCTTTATCCGCTATTAACGGTGGGTGCAGGTATGGCGATCAGTGACCGCGCCTCACAGGAACAGAAAGAAACTTATTTACCAAAATTCTATACGGGTGAATGGTCGGGCACTATGTGTCTGACTGAACCACATTCCGGCACAGATCTTGGCATTATCAAGACCAAAGCTGAACCGAATGAAGATGGTTCGTACAATATTACCGGTACCAAAATTTTTATTACCAGCGGTGAGCATGATCTGAGTGAAAATATCATTCATCTGGTGCTGGCAAAAACTCCGAATGCACCAGCAGGTTCACGTGGTATTTCATTATTTATTGTGCCGAAATTCCTGATCAATGCCGATGGTTCACTGGGTGAGCGTAATACAGTAGCTGCCGGTTCGATCGAACATAAAATGGGAATTAAAGGCTCGGCGACCTGTGTCATGAACTTTGACGGCGCCAAGGGCTATATGATTGGTAATGAAAATGAAGGTCTGGCCGGCATGTTCGTGATGATGAACTACGAACGTTTATCTATGGGAATTCAGGGCATTGGTGCAGCAGAATTTGCCTACCAGAATGCGGCACAATATGCGACGGACCGTTTACAGGGCCGTGCATCAACTGGTGCAAAATCTCCAGAAAAACCAGCCGATTCAATTCTAGTCCATGGCGATGTACGCCGTATGCTGCTCAATGTACGTGCTAACAATGAAGCTTCACGTGCGTTTGCGGTGTATGTAGGTCAACAACTGGATATTACCAAATACTCAACCGACCCTGAAGCGGTGCGTAAAGCGACTGACCGTGTGGCGCTGTTAACGCCAATCGCCAAAGCTTATTTGACCGACAAGGCACTGGATTCTGCACTGGAAGCGCAAATGTGCTTCGGTGGTCATGGCTATATCCGTGAATGGGGCATGGAACAGTGTATTCGTGACCTGCGTATTTCACAGATTTATGAAGGCACCAATGGCGTGCAGGCGATTGACCTGATTGGGCGTAAAACCACCAAATGTAATGGGACTTATATCGCGGAATATATTGCTGAAATCCGTGAATTTGCCCAAAATTTAGATGATTCATTGACGATTAAAACGGCGACATTAGAAGCCTGCCAGCAACTTGAAGATATCACCAAATTCATCGTCGAGCAGTCTAGACTGAATCCTGATTTCGCTAACGCGATTGCTGTCGATTATTTACATGCGGTTGGGCTGCTCAGCTTTGTCTATATGTATGCGCGGATTAGCAAAGCCGCCGCAGCCAAAGACGATAGTTACTTCCAGAACAAACTGGTACTGGCCAACTATTATGTGGCCAAAGTACTTCCGGATTTGAGTGCACGAATCCAGCGTATTCAGGCCGGTGCGGAACTGGTCATGCAATTGCCTGAAGCATATTTTACCGCACAGGCTTAACCCGCAATGATTGCGAAGGACCAGCCCTACAGTGCTTTGGCGATGTAGGGTTGATAACAATGATGAAAAAGGATGAAACTAAAATGATCGTAATTGTAGATGCAGTACGTACCGCGATGGGCGGTTTTCAAGGTTCATTGTCAAGCTGTACCGCGCCAGATTTGGGTGCTGTGGCAATTAAAGAAGTAGTGGCACGTGCAGGTCTGTCGGCCAATGATATTGATGAAGTGATTATGGGCTGCGTTCTTCCTGCTGGTTTAAAACAGGGTCCGGCACGTCAGGCCATGCGTCAGGCAGGTCTACCGGATTCAACTGGTGCGACCACCATCAATAAAATTTGTGGTTCAGGCATGAAAGCCGTGATGCAGGCAGCAGATGCGATCAAGGCCGGTTCAGCAGAGATTGTGGTTGCAGGCGGGATGGAGTCGATGTCAAACGCACCCTATTTAATGGACAAGGCACGTGCCGGTTTCCGCATGGGACATGGCAAAGTCATTGATCACATGTTCCAGGAAGGTCTGGAAGATGCTGAAACAGGTCTGTCGATGGGAATTTTGGCTCAGGAAATGGCGGATAAAAAAGGCTATACGCGTGAGCAGCAGGATGACTATGCGATTGGCTCATTAAATAAAGCCGTGACCGCCGTCCAGCAAGGCTTCTTTAAAGATGAAATCGTGCCGGTCACTGTCAGCAGCCGTAAAGGTGATGTGATAGTAGAGCAGGATGAGCAACCTTTAAATGCCAAGGCTGATAAAATTCCAACTCTGCGTCCAGCGTTCAAAAAAGACGGCACCATTACTGCGGCAAATGCCAGTTCAATTTCAGATGGTGCTTCAGCATTGGTGATCACCTCGAGCGAAATTGCTGCACAGCGTAACTTAAAACCGCTAGCTAATATTCTGGCCTATGCCAGCCATTCGCAGCATCCGTCAGAATTTACTATTGCACCTGTTGGTGCGATTGAAAAAGTCCTGAAAAAAACCGGTTGGGATGCTCAGGAGGTTGACCTTTGGGAAATCAACGAAGCGTTCGCCATGGTCACTATGTTAGCCATTGATGGCTTTAAACTTGATCCAGCAAAAGTGAACATTAATGGTGGTGCTTGTGCGCTTGGTCATCCATTGGGTTCTTCTGGCTCTCGTATTATTGTGACCTTGATTCATGCCTTAAAACGTACTGGCGGCAAGAAAGGGATTGCGTCCTTATGTATCGGTGGTGGTGAAGCGACTGCGATTGCTGTGGAACTGATTTAAGCACATCCTAAATCGTATATTCAGGTAGCAAACTCAATACTGATTCATTGGAGACTTTCTGCTCTTGGTTTGCCAGGAGCAGGGATTCTTTAAATCATATTAATTTTTAAAATACACAATAAAATCCATATTTTCGGACTTTGCTGATCCCATTCCGGCTATATTTTTACTATAAAAATTACTTTTTAAATTATTTAAAAACTTTTTCCAGCACATGCCGGTGAATAAATCGTAACTTGTCTTTAACTGCTTCGCTAAGCTTGAAGGGGTAGGCATCTTCCAGACCCATACAACGGTTTAAGGCATTCAGATTAAAGGTCAGGGTAACCCAGTTTTCCAGAATATGTTCAAAATCCTGTCCACCAATCGGGCATTCTTTAAAATCCATACTGGCCAGATAGCTGCCATTTCCTTCGACACGCATACCACCATAGTAGGCAGTTTCCAGTGTTTCCATCATATGCAGATAATGTGCCCAGGTTTCTGCCCAGTCTTCCCAGGGATGGGCGGTGGCATAAGCACTGATATACTTTTCCTGCCAGTTGATTGGTGCGCCTTCGTTATAATGGCGTTCAAGTGCCTTGCTGTAGTCTTGCCGCTCATCGCCAAAATACTGACGGAATTCATCTAGCAATTCCGGATGCATATGTTGCATGAGCGCAAAATAATAATGGCCGCTTTCATGACGAAAATGACCCAATAAAGTCCGGTAGTTTTCACCCATATTCACACGTGTAGTTTCACGATAAACCACATCAGCTTCAATGGCATTGAGGGTAATGACACCATTGGCATGACCAATTAAAACAGGCTTGTCTTCTTGGGGCAGGAGAAAATCAAAACGCAGACCAAATGGATCATCTTCAGACTTTTTAGGACGTGGCATCATGTTCATGCGCTGTGCCAAATACAGAAAACGGCGTTTGGCTTCTTCCAGTCGAAACCAGTAAATCAGGTTCTCGGAATTTTCCAGATCAGGAATGACATGAGTCAGCTGACAGGATTCACAAAACTCCTCGTCTTCATCGCTAGGAATCATCCAGTTGCATACCTGATAATTTACATAATTGTGACAGGGTTTATAACTGGCATGCTGGTAGTTCTTGGCGATTGGAACCCATCGCTCAGCACTCTGTTTTTCGAATGCGCATAGCTCTTTTTCCGAAGCGATATAACCGATCGGTGACAGACAGTGATCACAAACTGATTTGTAAAAAAACAGCTGTTGCTTGCAGACGGCACATTCAAAATGTTTCATTAAACTCCCTGTAGGGAAACGAACGACCTAAAATGTTTATCGATGATGAACACGAAAAAAGGTTCAGAATGCCTACCTAAATTTCTTCCTGATAAAGAAACATCATAAAAATTTCATTGAAAATTCTATATGGATGAATTGTAAAAAAGGTGTGAATGAATATCCCATCAAAGATAGTTTAATGATTATTGATATTGCTTTAGTTTTTGATTTATAAGAAAATTACCATTATTTAATTATAAAAATTGGTTTAGTATGGCTTTTTCATTTCTTAGTAATTCATTTAGCAATGTTATCATTCAATTAAAAAAATATATTTCTGAAATTAAAGAAAGGACAGATATTGATGAGTGGGAAAAGGAGTTACTAAAAAATTTAGATCCTATAGATCTTTATGATAATGAAAGGCTAAATGAGTTTGAAGAACACTGTATAGAGATCAAAAAAAGAAATGATTTAAGTTTAAAGTTGGTATTTGATAATGAGTATGGGGAATTAGGGCATCATTTTGAATATTCGGATCGAATAAAGCTAGAGTATATAAATTTATTAATCTATGCATATTATAAAGAAGTAATGTTTAGGAAAGATTATAGATACTCTTTTCAAAAATCCTTTTTTGATTTTATTGAAAATAATGCAAATAAATTCAGTCCTGAAGTAAATTATATTTTTTCTTTTATAGATAAATTGCCATTTAAACTGTTAAGTAAAGTTTATTCTAATCCAAATTTTCAAAAAATAATTGAAACTTTAACACCTGATCATTTTTCAAAATATATTGAATATTTAGAGTCTAATCACAGAAATATAGAAAAAATTGATGCTTGGACTAGTACATTTGAATCTAAAAAAAGTGAAGTATCAGAATTAGAAAAGCGTCTTGAAAAAAATAAACAAACTTATGATTTCGTTTTGCTCAATAAAGGTTTTAAAGAGCTTTATGATCAGAAAAAAATAGAGTTAGATAATGCAAAAGGTACTTATAGCTTTGTTGCAGCAACAATGTTTTCTATACCTTTTGTGGAATTAGGTGCATTAATTGGAGCATTTTTCTATTTTGATGGAAAGCTACCTACTGGTATGTAGTTTATTTCTATTCCCTTCATTACTTTAATTTTAATTACGTTATATCTTTTAAAAATTTCTTTACAAGACAAAAGAGCAGTCCAATCTCAAATGATGCAGCTAGAACTTCGCATGGCACTGTGTCAGTTCATCCATAACTATGCTGAAGATTCAGAAAAACTGCATAAGAAAAATGCAGCAGGCTTTGAGAAATTTGAAAATATTATCTTTTCACCGCTAGTTTCATCTGATGACAAGATTCCAACCACCTTTGATGGAATGGAGCAACTTGCCAAATTAGTGAGTGAATTTAGAAAGTAATCCAAACTTTCCGCTATCGGCGAGTATCCTATTTTTAATTAGTCAGCGCTTTTACTAAGGCATAGAATTAATTCACTTTTGTAGTAATAGCGATCAGTAGATGGCATTCAGCTGGATTTTTTTTACTTTAATGGCTGCATTTATGCAGGCTTGGCGTAACGCCTTTCAAAAACAGCTTAGTACCACGGTGGATGTGTGGGGAGTCACCCTGGCACGCTTTATTTTTGGCTTGCCATTCGCTGCGCTTTACCTGAGCAGCCTGTATTATTTCAAGCCAGTTGAAAGTGTGGTTCACTTCACGCCCAAGTTCTGGGTCTATGTAGTGATTGCAGGTTGCAGCCAGATTTTAGCTACGGCACTGATGGTGCAACTGTTCAAGCAAAAAAATTACGCGGTTGGGGTGGGGCTGGCGAAAAGTGAAGCCATTTTAGCCGCCATTATTGGTGTGACCTTATTAGCAGATCATTTGTCATTTTTGGCCTGGATTGGTGTGGCGCTGGGCGGATATGCGGTATTTTTATTGAGTAAAGGCCAACAGGTCAGCGGGTTTTCAACCAGAACACTGGCTATTGGCATCGGAAGCGGTTTAAGTTTTGCCATCACCTCACTTCTGGTACGCGAAGCCAGTCTGGAATTAACCACTTTACCAACCTTGCATCGTGCGGCCTGGGTGTTGTTAATGGTGATCAGTTTTCAGTGTATTAGTATGCTGATTTACCTCAGCCTATTCAGTCGCCAGACTTTAGTGGCCATGTGGCAGCGTCTGGGCTTAACTTTTAAAGTCAGTGTGTGCAGTTTTATGGCATCGCTGGGCTGGTTTACTGCCATGAGCATGATGAGTGTGCCGGTGGTCAAAACCTTAGGACAAATTGAGATTCTGTTTAGTATGCTGATTTCGGCATATTTCTTTAAAGAAAAACTTGCACGTACCGAGCATTGGGGTCTGGGCTTAGTAGTGATTGCAGCGATTTTAGTGATCTGGGCCTGATGTAGAACCAGTTTTTTAAATCTAAGCATAAAAAAGCCACTGATCAACAGTGGCTTTTTCTTTGCATTTATTGTTTAAGCAGCAATAAATTTCTGAACCGCCTGATTAAAGGCTTCTGGTTGTTCCATATTGGAAATGTGCGAAGCATTGATTTCAAACAACTGGCTTTGTGCAATTTCAGCTTGCATGGCTTGTCCATCTGCAACTGTCGTCACTGGATCTTGCTGACCGGCCACAATCAGTACCGGCACTGAAATCGTTTTGATCTGTTCACGTAAATCCGCCTTAGCCAAAGCTTCGCAACAACTTGCATAACCTTCCGGGCTGCCAGCTCCAAGGTCGTTTGAAAGTTCTGCAACTATCGCTGCGTTGCTCTGGATAAAGGGATCGGTAAACCAACGTGCTGCTGCTGTCGATGCAATCGGCGCCAGACCTTGTTCACGTACCAGTGCGGCACGTTCCAGCCAGGCCTGTTCCTGACCGATCTTGGCAGCAGTATTGCAGATAATCACGTGGCTAAAACGTTCGGGCTTGTTGATTGCTAACCATTGACCGGTTAAACCACCCATTGAAATACCACAGAATGCAGCTTTTTCAATTTTTAAATGATCAAGTAAGTTTACAACATCCTGACCTAACTGTTCCAAGCTATACGGACCTTGCGGTGCAGATGAAGCCCCATGACCACGAGTGTCATAACACACAACAAAATAATCTTGCTGGAAAAATTTAATTTGTGGTTGCCACATGCTGAATTTGGTGCCTAGTGAGTTAGAAAAAACCAGGGCAGGTTTACTGGCATCACCAAAGGTCTGGTAATTGATCTGGGCATCGTTGGATGTAAATGTTGGCATTTTTTAAAATCCTTAATCTTATAAATCCCCCTAAATCCCCCTTTATGAAAGGGGGACTTTGAATGAGGATTAAACGCGTTCAATAATCAAAGCGATGCCTTGACCGACACCAATACACATTGAACAAAGACCGTATTTACCACCGGTTTGTTCAAGCTGGTTGAGTGCAGTGGTCACTAAGCGTGCGCCAGATGCACCGAGTGGATGACCCAAAGCAATTGCACCACCATTCGGATTGACGTTCTCTGAACCATCTTCAATGCCAAGGTCACGCGTACAAGCCAAAGCTTGTGCTGCAAAAGCTTCATTCAGCTCGATCACATCCATCTGCTCTAAAGTCAGACCGGTTTGCGCCAGTAATTTCTTAATGGCAGGTGCTGGACCAAAGCCCATGATACGTGGTTCAACACCAACGACGGTTGAACCAATAATTTTGGCACGTGGTTTTAAGCCATGTTGAGCAATTGCTTCATCAGACGCGATCAACAGTGCAGCTGCACCATCGTTAATACCAGAAGCATTACCCGCCGTTACTGTACCGTCTGCTTTGACGACAGGTTTCAGTTTTGCCAGAGCTTCTGCTGTGGTTGAAGCACGTGGATGTTCATCGGTATCCACAACCACCGGATCGCCTTTACGCTGCGGAATCACCACAGGAATGATTTCATTTTTATAGAAACCTTTGGCCTGCGCTGCTGCGGTACGTTGCTGGCTGGTCAGGGCAAACTTGTCCTGGTCTTCACGGTTGATGTTGAACTGTTCCGCCAGATTTTCAGCAGTTTGTGGCATGGTTTCCACGCCGTACATTTCTTTCAGTTTCGGATTAATAAAACGCCAGCCCATGGTGGTGTCTTCAATCTTCTGGCTACGGCCATACGCTGTTTCTGACTTGCCCATCACAAATGGCGCGCGTGACATGCTTTCTACACCACCAGCAATAATCAGATGAGCTTCACCGGCTTTAATTGCACGTGCTGCCATCGCCACGGCATCCATTGATGAACCACATAGGCGATTTACGGTCGTCGCTGGTACCTGATAAGGCAAACCTGCAAGCAGAGAAGACATACGACCGACGTTACGGTTGTCTTCACCGGCCTGATTGGCACAGCCATAGATCACGTCATCGACCTGTTCCCAGTTCACACTTGGATTACGTTCCATCAAAGCTTTAATTGGCAGCGCACCTAAGTCATCTGCACGGACAGGCGCGAGACCACCGGCATAACGGCCGAATGGGGTACGGATGGCATCGATAATATATGCGTTTTTCATTGTGTATTTGCTCACATATTTAAAAGAAGAAAACTCCTCCCTTTTTAAAGGGAGGTTGGGAGGGATTTAATGAAGTAGTTTTATTCCTCAAATCCTCCCTAAATCCCTCCTGAACATGTTTTAAAGCACTGCTTTTAAAACTAAGTGCAAGAAAGAAGGGACTTCCCCTTAATTTGATTGAGTCGCATCAATCAGTTTGGCACCAGTCAATGACTGCAATTCTTCAAATGACAGACCTTCAACTTTCTCAATCACTTTCATCCCTTCAGGGGTGACATCAATCACGCAGAGGTCGGTATAGATACGGTCGACACATTTCAATCCAGTCGCAGGATAAGACAGTTCAGCCACAATTTTTGGCTCGCCTTTTTTGGTCACATGATCTGTGGTGATGAAGACTTTCTTGGCACCCACAGCCAGATCCATCGCACCGCCGACTGCAGGAATTGCATCAGGAGCACCAGTATGCCAATTCGCCAAGTCACCATTTTCGGCCACTTGGAACGCACCCAGTACAGCGATGTCTAAGTGACCGCCACGCATCATCGCGAATGAATCACCATGATGGAAGAACGAACCGCCTTCAAGTAAGGTCACGAATTCTTTACCGGCATTAATTAGCTCAGGATCGCGGTCTTCTTCAGCAGGAGGAGGACCGAACGCCAACAGGCCATTTTCAGAATGCAGGAAAACGTCTTTATCGCTTGGCAGGTAGCTTGAAATCTTTGTTGGTAAACCAATACCGAGGTTCACATAGGCGCCATCAGGAATATCTTGTGCCACACGTTCAGCGATCTGGTCACGGGTCAGTTTGCTATAGCTCATTATTTATCTCCGATGCCAATTATTGTGCAGGTTTAACTTGAACAACGTGTTGAACAAAAATTCCCGGGGTGATGATGTGCTCTGGATCCAGTGCACCGAGTTCAACCACCTCAGAAACCTGTGCAATGGTCACATCAGCTGCCATCGCCATAATTGGGCCGAAGTTACGCGCAGATTTACGGTAGACCAGATTGCCCCAACGGTCGCCTTTAGAAGCTTTAATTAAAGCAAAGTCAGCTTTAATCGGATTTTCTAAAACGTAGTCTTTACCTTCGTAATTCATGGTCGGTTTGCCTTCAGCCAGCAAAGTACCAAAACCGGTAGGCGTGTAGATTGGACCTAAGCCCATACCTGCTGCCTGAATACGGCAAGCCAGATTACCTTGCGGTACCAGTTCCAGCTCAATTTTTCCAGCACGATATAATTCGTCAAATACCCAGGAATCAGACTGACGCGGGAAAGAACAAATAATCTTGCGAACAGCACCAGCTTTAAGCAGTTTCGCCAGACCATAATCGCCATTACCAGCATTGTTGTTGACAATAATCAGGTCTTTAATACCCAATTCGATCAGACCATCAATCAGTTCAGCAGGCTGACCCGCTGTACCGAAACCACCGATCATAATGGTAGAACCGTCCTTGATCTGGGAGAGTGCTTCTTTCAATGATAATGAACTTTTATCTATCATAATCTGGTCCTTACATATCCTAAACTGATGGATGTCTTTAAACTCGTTTTGAATCTGATGCTGTAACCGGAACTGCGTTACGGTTTTTCTGTGACAGCAGAAAATGTGCTACCAGGCCAATGCAAATTCCCCAAAAGACTGAACTCAGCCCCAAGAAATGCATGCCGGAAGCAGTCGCTAAAAAGGTGATCATTGCTGCATCACGTTGTGATTCTTTGCCCATGGCCACGGAAATATTGGTAGCAATCGCACCCAGCAATGCCAGTCCTGCCAAAGCCGCAATCAACTCTTTGGGCATCAGGCTAAACAGCATGACAATGCTGCCGGCAAATAAGCCGCCTAAAATATAAAAAAGCCCATTGGCCACGCCGGCGATATAACGCTTTTCTTTCAGCTCGTGTGCGTCTTTGCCTAAACACAATGCAGCCGTGATTGAAGCCAATACGATGGTAATGCCACCAACACAGGCCACTGCAAGCGAGGCAATACTGGTTGCACTGATAATCGGCTTGGCGGGCATGTCATAGCCACTGAGTTTGATAATCGCCATTCCCGGTAAAAACTGGCCAGATAGGCTGACCAGAATCAGGGGAAGGGCCAGATTCAGGGTGGAACTCCAGGTCCATTCCGGTGCAATAAACTGCGGAATCGCCAGACTGAAATCTGCCGTGACCGGGTTAATCTTGCCCAGCAGCATGCTTAAAACCACACCGGCAATCAGCACCCAGACCATGGCATAACGTGGACTGAAACGCTTGGCCAGCAAAAATACCGCCAGCATGCCAAAGACGATATAGGGCATGGTATCGGTCGCGGTGAACAGCCCTAAACCAAACTGCAGTAAAATCCCTGCCATCATCCCGGCAGCCACTTCCTGGGGAATCCAGGACAGCAACTTGTCGAAATAACCGGTAATCCCAATGAAAAAAATCACCACGGCAGAGGTGATATAGGCAGCAACCGCTTCATTGAGCGAAATGTCGGGAAACAGCGTGACTAATAAAGCCGTTCCGGGCGCAGACCAGGCGGTGACGACAGGTATTTTGTATTTAATTGATAAAAAGATACCTGCGAGCGCAGCACCAATAGAAATTCCCCAAATCCATGAAATCATCATGTCCGGGGAAACTTGAGCTTGCTGAGCCGCCTGGAAAAAAATGATCAGTGGCCCCGAATAGGAGATCAGGACTGCTAAAAATCCTGCAACAGTGGCTGAAATGGACCAATCATTTTTTAATGTCTGAAACAGGGTGTTCATTGGTGATGTGCCTCCTTGCGTCGAACCATGAGCCTGTTAAAAATCGTGATGATCAGGACTAGCCTTGATCACCACCACCGACCGGTACCACTGTACCTGTCATATAAGATGATTCATCCGAAGCCAGGAATACAATTGCATTCACTTGCTCCTGAATCGTACCGTAGCGTCCCATGAAAGTACGGTCAATGGTCTGATCAACCACTTGCTGCATCCATTCTTTTTCAGATTCAGTCAGTGGATTGGCATTGCGCGGTACTTTACGTGGCGGTGCTTCAGTGCCACCCGTCGCGATTGCATTGACACGGATGCCGTCTTTGGCATGTTCAAATGCAAGGGAAGCAGTCAGGCCGTTCACACCACCTTTGGATGCTGAATATGGCACACGGTTAATGCCGCGTGTCGCAATAGAAGATACGTTTACAATGGTACCTTTCTGATTTTTAATCATTTCCGGAAGAACTGCGCGGCAGCACCACAGTGTCGGGAACAATGAACGGTTCACTTCCTTGATAATTTCCTCTTCAGAAAACTCCTCGAAAGGTTTCATCCAGATCGCGCCACCGACGTTGTTGATTAGCGCATCGACACGGCCATAAGTCTCAAGGGCTTTTTCAACGACTGATTGAGCACCAGCAAACGTTTCCAGATTGGCTTTGACGGTAATCGCATCACCGCCAGTCGCTTCAATTTCAGCCAGAACTTCTTCCACATAAGGGGAAAGGTCAGCCATGACGACTTGAGCGCCTTCGTTCGCCACTTGCAGCGCGACACCGCGACCAATGCCTTGAGCGGCACCGGTCACGATTACGACTTTATTTTCAAATCTTTGACGATTAGACATTGAACAAATTCCCTCTATTAGTTGGCAGAGAATTTTTCAAACAGGAAGCTTGCAGGTTTTACGCCTTCAGCATCTAGCCAGCCGCGAACTGCTTCTACCATTGGTACAGGGCCACACAGGTAAACATCTACATCACCACCATTTAGCCATTCGTTTTCGATATGACCGGTTACATAACCTTTACGCTTATGGGCAGATTCAGGGTTAGCAACCACTGTACGGTATTCGAACCACGGGAATTTTTCTTGCAGTTCGTTCAGTTTTTCAATCGCTACCAAGTCGAAATCATTGGTCACACCAAATACTAAACGCACTGGATGTTCTGAATTTTTTTCTTCCAGCACTTGCAGCATCGACATGAAGGGTGCAATACCTGTACCACCAGCCAGCATCAATACTGGACGGGTCACAGGGCGCAGGTAGAAGCTACCAAATGGACCGGTGAAAGTCATTTTTTCACCAGCTTTGGCATTGACACTCAAGAACTCACTCATTTTACCGTTCGGTACGTTACGTACCACAAAGCCGGTTAAACGGTTGCCTGGTTTAGAGCTGAATGAATAAGAACGGGTTTCAGTTGTACCTGGAATACCCACGTTCACATATTGACCAGCAAGGAAGTGAATGTCTGGTTGACCTTCATCTAACTGAATGTCAAAGGTAATGGTCGAGTCAGACAGGTTTTCAACGCGAGCCAAAGTTCCCTGGAATGCATGAATTTCTGTTTTGCAGACTTCAGAAGATGCCTGAATCTGGAACACCGCATCTGACGTTGGTTTGCATTGACAAGCAAGAATATAGCCTTCAGCTGCTTCTTCTGGCGTTAATGCATCTTCAATATAAGTTTCTTCAGGCATGTCAAATGAACCTGATTCACAAAACGCACGACACGTTCCACAAGCACCATCACGGCAGTCCAAAGGAATATTGATCTTTTGACGGTAAGCTGCATCAGACAGGGTCTCGCCTTGGGCAACAGAAATAAAACGTGTAACGCCATCTTCAAATTGAAGTGCAACATTGTGGTTTGACATGGCTGAATATCCTATATAAATCTTTGTAACTGGACCTTTCAGCCAATTTTCCATCTGGCTGAAAGGTTTTACCTGGCTGTAATAAAAACAGTCTTAAAGGTGATAAATGTCGATAACCTGATTGATGTAATCATTTTTCAGTACCACGTATTTGCTTAAAATTTGTGGTTTATCGCCTGAAAAATCGATTTCATAACGTGACATACCGAAGTAGCTGTAGCTGTTTTTGTAACGGAAACTCAAGGTATTCCAGTTAAAACGTACAGTCACTTTGTCGCCATCACGTTCAACAATTTCAATATTGCTGATGTTATGGCAGGTACGGGTATCCGGCATAGTTGCAGATGAACGTTCAGTCTTGATCCGGAACACGCGGTCTTCTAAACCTTGACGGTCTGGATAGTAAATCAATGAGATTTCAGACTGTGGATCTGTGGTCAGTTTGTCATCATCATCCCAAGCTGGCATCCAGAAAGACGCAGTAGGGGCATAACAAGTTAGCCAGTCATCCCATTGTTCATCATCTAAAAAGCGAGCTTCTTGATACAGGAACTGAGCAATATTTTCTAAAGTGATGTCGCTCATGCGTTTTCTCCTTCAGTTGATGCTGCAATTTCTTTCTCAGTCGCAATACCTTTTTTGATCAATTCTAACCAGTACTGGTGCTGAGACAGGTATAGGCCTTCGTCTTCAGTTTTAATACCAGACAGTTTTGGTTTTAAACCGATTTCATTGGCAGCATCATCCGGACCTTGAATCCAGTGTTTAGAACCACGGCACATGTCGTTCCATTCCAGCGCGATACCGGCATAACCTGCCTGACAAGCACGGAACTCTTCAAGATCGTCTGGTGTCGCCATACCTGAAGCGTTAAAGAAATCTTCATACTGACGGATACGACGGGTACGCGCTTCAGGCTCTTCACCCACAGGCGCGATACAGTAAATCGTCACTTCAGTCTTATCGACAGAAATCGGGCGCAGGACACGGATTTGTGAACCGAACTGATCCATGAAGTAAACGTTTGGATAGATACACAGGTTACGTGAACGTTCGATCATCCACTTCGCCATAGCTTCGCCATATTGCGCAGTGTATTCATCTTTCTTGGCAAAGTTAGGACGGTCTTCCGGGTTAGCCCATTGAGTCCAAAGCAGCATGTGACCGTGTTCAAAGCCGTAAGAACCACCGCCTTGTTTGCCCCATGCACCTGCGCTCATGGCACGGATGTTGTCGCCAGCTTCTTTTTCTTTACGTTGCTGAGTCGTTGCAGCATAATTCCAGTGTACAGCAGATACGTGATAACCATCAGCACCGTTTTCAGCAGTCAACTTCCAGTTACCTTCAAAGGTATAAGTCGAAGAACCACGTAAAACTTCCAGACCTTGCTCAGACTGATCCACGATCATGTCAATGATTTTGGTCGCTTCGCCCAGGTATTCTTCCAGAGAAGGAACATCCGGATTCAAGCTGCCGAACAGGAAACCTTTATAGTTTTCAAAACGGGCAACCTTTTTCAGGTCATGTGAACCGTCTTTATTAAAGCAGTCTGAATAACCCGCTTCAGCCGGATCTTTGACTTTTAATAACTTACCTGAGTTATTGAAGGTCCAGCCATGGAATGGGCAAGTATAAGTTGCTTTATTGCCTTTCTTGTTACGGCACAATTGTGCACCGCGATGCGAACAGGCATTGATCATGGCATTCAGTTCACCTTGACGGTTACGTGCAATGATGATCGGCTGACGACCCATATAGGTAGTATAGAAGTCGTTATTGTTTGGAATCTGGCTTTCATGTGCTAGATAAACCCAGTTGCCTTCAAAGATGTATTTCATCTCAAGGTCAAACAGGGCCTGGTCTGTAAATACTGAACGGTGTAGTTTAAATTCACCAGATTCATAATCATCAACCAGTAATTCGTCAATGCGGTCTAAATGGCTGGTGTTAATTACGGGAATACGAGGCATGTCCTTTCTCCGACTTTCCAAGGGGGAAGTCAGCGGGATATATCTCACGGCATATCCCGCTTCTTAATGTATTAAGCGCTAGCGCGGCGACGATCAACTTCAGTAGAAGGTGCGTCTTGTTTCTCTTTCACAAGTTCAATATCAAATTGAATGTGTTTGAAAGGACCTTTCAGACCACGTTTTGCAATTTCAGCTTCATCAGTTACGTCAGCCGCAGTTGCCACTAGACCTTCACGAGTAGCGAATGCAAAGTCATCCCACAGGTATTGGTCGCCTTCAATATTGAATTGAGTTGTCAGCTTGCGGTAACCTGGTGCAGAAACGAAGTAATGCACGTGTGATGGACGGTTACCATGACGGCCTAATTTGTCCAGTACAAACTGAGTTGTACCTTCTGGAGGGCAGCCATAACCCACTGGCATTGTCGTCAATGCAGTATATTGACCATCGGCAGCGGTAATGATGCTGCGACGCAAATTAAAGTCAGACTGTGACTTGTCAAAGAATGAGTAGTTGCCCAGGCTGTTGGCATGCCAGATTTCAACTTTAGCACCTTCAACACGGTTGCCGTCAGTATCCGTCACTGTACCTTCAATGATTAAAGTCGGGATTTTGCCTTCTTCAGAACCATCATCCATACGTGCAAAGCTTACTGTTTCAGGTGCACCAGCGACATAAAGTGGACCTTCAATCGTACGTGGCGTACCGCCAGTAATACCTGCTTTAGCATCCGCTTCATCAGCACGTAAGTCTAGGTAGTGTTCCAGACCCAAACCTGCAGCCAATAAACCTAATTCGTTCGCTTGACCGGCATCAGTAAAGTATTCCAGACCTTTCCACAGTTCTGACTGAGAAATATCAAGATCTTCGATCGCTTGGAAAAGGTCACCCAATAAACGCACAACAACTTGTTGTACACGTTCATCTACAGGACCTGTCGCTGTATCAACGTTCATTTGCTTAACTAATGCATCAATTTCTTGGCGATTCATACTATTGCTCCTAAAGTATGTCTTTCATCTTTTAGTGGCGCACTTTTTTAGCTTTCATTGGCTGGCTAAATCTGGCTGGCCACAATCCTTGTTGAGGTACCCTCTGTTTTCGATTCGGAAGGGGAATCCGGTGACTCCCAATCCGCTCATTCAATCAACTGTCGTCATCTCGAACTGAAGATGGGTGACGGTTTAATGCCATTACTTCAATGTTCATATAAGGATAGAGTGGCAAGCCCTGTAACAGGTTGTGCAACTCTTCATTGCTTTCAACATCAAAAATACTGATGTTTGAGTACTGGCCCGTGAGGCGCCAGATATGACGCCATTTGCCTTGACGCTGTAATTCCTGTGAATAAGCCTTTTCAACAGCCTTAATTTCGTTTGCCTGTTCAACTGGCAGATCACGTGGAATGTTTACATCCATACGTACGTGAAAAAGCATGGGTTTCTCCTAATTACTGACGACGCAAGTTGTCAATCTTGTTTTCATCCAACTCAATCCCCAGACCTGGTCCTTTCGGAATCTCAAGTTCAAAGTTTTGATAGTTGAGTGGGGTTTTCAAAATATCTTCAGTCAGCAGTAGAGGACCAAACAGCTCGGTACCGAACGCCAGACTTTCAAAAGTAGAGAACACATGTGCCGAAGCAATTGTGCCTACCGGGCCTTCCAGCATGGTGCCGCCATACAGGTCAATACCTGCAAGTTTGGCAATCTTGCCTACTTCGCAACCTTCAATCAGGCCACCCGACTGGGCAACTTTGACCGCAAAAACAGATGAACCGTTTTGTTTGGCAATCTCATACGCTGAGTGCGGGCCCATTAACGATTCGTCTGCCATGATGGCAACATCAAAACGTCGGGTCAGACGGCGCATGGCGTCCAGGTTATCAATTGCACATGGCTGTTCAATCAGATCAACACCGCCATCTTGCAATAACTGAATGCCTTTAATGGCTTCCAGTTCTGACCAGGCACGGTTCACATCGACACGGATCGAAACGTCTTTGCCTAAGGCTTTCTTAATTGCCAGAACATGTTCAACATCTTCTTCTACCGGACGCGAACCGATTTTCAGTTTGAAAATGTTGTGGCGTTTTGCCGCAACCATTTTCTCTGCTTCAGCAATATCTTTTTCGGTATTGCCAGAAGCCAATACCCAAAGAACTGGAATACTGTCACGTAAGCGGCCACCGAGGACTTCGCTTAATGGCAAACCTAAACGTTGTGCCTGAATGTCTAAAAGTGCAGTCTGAATCGCACATTTAGCAAAACGGTTACCATTAATATTCTTTTTGATTGCTTGTAATGTCTGTGCAACATTTAAACCGGATAATGTTTTTAAAAGAGGCGCAAAATAAGTTTCAATATTAACTTTTACGCTTTCCGGGCTTTCATCACCATAACCTAAGCCACCGATCGTTGTTGCTTCACCCCAACCGATGTAACCATCTTCAGTGGTGATTTTGACCAATACCAGCGTCTGGGTTTGCATCGTCGCCACTGCCATCTTGTGAGGGCGAATGGTTGGAATTTCTACCAGCAAGGTTTCAACTGACTTATACATAATACGGGTTCACATTCTTGCTTTAATGCTTTGACTTGATATACCTTAAAAGAATAATGTTGATTGGTCTAAGATCGATTTAGCATTTTTTTATACTTTAAAGGTATTTAGAGCCATGGAACTCAGACATTTGCGTTACTTCGTTGCCGTCGTCGAAGAACAAAGTTTTACCAAAGCGGCAGAAAAACTGTTTATTGCTCAACCACCTTTGAGCCGACAGATCCAAAATCTAGAGCAAGAGCTCGATATTCAGCTATTTGAGCGTGGTAGCCGCCCGCTAAAAACCACTGAAGCCGGTCAATTTTTCTATCAGCATGCTGTTAAACTTTTGTCTAATGCGGAAGAAATCAAATCGATGACCAAGCGGATTGGTATCGCGGATCGCACCATTAGCATTGGTTTTGTCGGCTCTTTATTGTTCGGCTTGCTGTCGCGTATTGTGTTTCTATTTAAGCAGCAACATCCCCAGCTCAAAATTGAGATGATGGAAATGAATACCTATGAACAGATTCAGGCGCTGAAAGAGGGAAGAATTGATGTCGGTTTTGGCCGTTTAAGAATCTCGGATCCTGCGATAAAACGCGTGTTATTGCGTGAAGAACGCCTAGTGGTGGCGGCTCACTCAAGTCATGTACTGGCTCATCGTGAAAATATACATTTATCTGAACTGGTCGATCAGCCTCTGTTCTTATATCCGAATACTGGAAAGGCAAATTTCTCTACCCAGGTGCGTGGCATATTTTCCGAGTATGGTCTGGAACCGAAAAATATCCGGATTGTCCGTGAGTTACAGCTGGCACTGGGCTTTGTCGCTGCTGGAGAAGGCGTCTGCATCGTACCGGAAAGCGCACAAAACATTAAATTAGCCCATCTCAAGTTTGTACCTCTAGCAGATGCTTTTGCAGTGAGTCCTGTCTTTATGGCGATGCGCAATATGGATGAAAGCGAATACATTCGTTACCTGTTTGATGCTGTGTATCAAGTCTATGATCTTGAAGCGCTAAAATACGATCGATCGGTATTTTAATCGCTAAAAATCGTGTGAATGATATAGCATTAAAAGCCTATGAGGATGCGATAAAAACAACCTGTTTTAGAAAACATAATGATTGAGTAATATATTTATTAATTAATTGAATAGTTTAATTTTACCCAGACCTTATAGGTATAAAGCCATGCCTATTCAGTTTTAGACATTATTTCCTATTTTCTGCATTGTGAGCAGCATAAGTTGAACTTCACAATTAGGAGGTGGAGATGTCTACAAATAAAGTGAATATAAATACGCTGATTGATGAAGCGAAATTCACACCCTTTCACTGGGGTATTTTGATCTGGTGTTTGCTGATCATTATTTTTGACGGTTATGACCTGGTCATCTATGGAGTGGCGTTGCCGCTACTGATGCAAGAATGGTCGCTAAGTGCGGTACAAGCGGGAATGCTGGCCAGTACTGCCTTATTCGGGATGATGTTCGGTGCCATGAGTTTCGGAACCTTGTCCGATAAACTTGGCCGTAAAAAAACCATCATGATCTGTGTGGCCATTTTTAGTGGATTTACTTTTATCGGTGCCTTTGCTACATCACCAGTCGAGTTCGGAATTTTACGTTTCCTGGCTGGCCTTGGAATTGGCGGTGTCATGCCTAACGTCGTGGCATTGATGACCGAATATGCGCCTAAACGTATCCGCAGTACGCTGGTTGCCCTGATGTTTAGTGGTTATGCCATTGGCGGGATGACTTCTGCGCTACTCGGTGCATGGTTGGTGCCACAATTTGGCTGGAAAATCATGTTCCTGCTTGCAGGCGTTCCATTGCTCATCTTGCCGATTCTATGGAAATATCTGCCAGAATCCCTGATGTACTTGACCAACAAACAACAGACGGCTCAAGCACATGATATTATTCAAAAGATCTCTCCAACACAGGTCATCACCAGTGACACCCAATTTGTACTGAATGAAGTACAAAAAGGGGATGAGGCGCCATTAAAAGCACTCTTTCAACAAGGCCGTAGCTTCAGTACCTTTATGTTCTGGCTGGCATTCTTTATGTGCCTGTTGATGGTCTACGCATTGGGTAGCTGGTTGCCAAAACTGATGATTCAGGCAGGTTACTCGCTGGGTGCAAGTATGATCTTCCTGTTCGCCCTGAATATTGGTGGAATGGTAGGTGCAATTGGTGGTGGATATCTCGCAGATAAATTCCATATCAAAAAAGTGCTGACCATTATGTTCTTATGTGGTGCCATTGCATTGATTCTGCTTGGTTTTAACAGTCCACAATTCGTGTTGTATACCTTGATTGCTGTAGCAGGCGCTGCAACGATTGGCTCACAAATTCTGCTCTATACCTTTGTGGCGCAGTATTATCCGTCGACGGTACGTTCTACCGGTATGGGCTGGGCATCAGGTATTGGACGTATTGGTGCAATTGTTGGGCCGGTACTCACTGGTGCTTTATTAACCATGAATTTACCGCATCAAATGAACTTCTTTGCAATTGCGATTCCTGGTGTAATCGCTGCGCTGGCAATTTTCCTGGTAAACTTAAAAACTTCCGTAGATGGCCAAGCCCTTGCAACACCTGATGTGAAGCCGAATTCATTGGCAAAAGAAGCGACACATTAAGTTAGATTTCAATCAATAAAGATAATATTCCCAATGATATAGATCGCCATCGTAACGGGTGGTGATCTGTTGCTAGAATCGAAACGCATAATAAAAAGCGAGTTTAGGATGAACACGACACAATTATTTAATCAACCAACAATCACATTCAAACGCACAGTTCTGATGAGCATGATGGCAATGAGTTTAGGGGGCATCAGCTTATCGACTCAAGCACAAACTTCAGCTCAGTCGAATCAGCAGGAAATTGAACAACTGCGCCAGGAAGTTCAGGCCTTACGCGCACTGGTTGAGCAACAGCAACGACAGACGGCCGTGGTCACTGCACATGTTGCAGCAACACCTGCTCCAGCAAGCAAACCAGTAATGAAAATTGCCAGTGGTGCCGAATTTAATCTTTATGGAAATATTCGTGCCGATGCCTCTTATCAGGCTGAAGGTGGTTCAGCAGCACGTATGTATAACCAGATTAATGCGGTACCTTTAGAAGGTGTCGGTGAGCGTAGTGATGAATTTAAATCTACTCTGGCTGCAACCCGTTTAGGCATGGATTTTAAAGCACCAGTCGGTGCTGGAGATAAAGCTTTAAGCGGTAAAGTTGAAGTAGATTTTCTGGGCGGCGCAAGCTTTGATAACTTGCGTATCCGTCATGCCTATATCAGCTATGCCAACTGGTTGATCGGTCAAACCTGGTCGAACTTTGCAGTGCCAGATTATATTCCGGAAACTGTAGATGCATTGGTTTACGCTGGCGGTTCAATTAAACGGACGCCACAAGTTCGTTATACCAGCACAATCAGTCCTGAAACCAATCTGGTATTTGCAGTAGAAGATCCAAAAGATGCAACCATTACTGGTATTAAACAGCGCCTACCTGCTTTAACAGCACGTTTAAATCATAAATTTGCTGATAATCTTACAGTCAGTGCCCGTGCGATGGGGAATGAAAAGCGTGTCAATGAAGATGAAAAAACTGCATGGGGTGTAGGTTTAGGTGCCAAATACGAGTTTGTTCCAGGCACCAGCTTTAAGGCAGATTATTATCATGTCAAAGGTGATAGCAGTTTTGTCTCTTACGCCAATCCAGGTGTCGTTACAGCTGCTAATGGAGATCTTCTACAGAGTGAATTCGACTCGATTACAGTCGGTCTAACGCAGCAGTTTAATGATAAATTGCGTGGTACTATAGGCTATGGTTATATGAATTTCGACCAAGATAATGGATATCTTGCTGCTCCTGGTCTGAATCTAACAGCAGTGAACAAAGACCTTTGGCAGGCTTGGGCCAATGTGTTCTATAACCCTACAAAACCGCTGAGTTTCGGCCTGGAATATGTCTATGGCGAACGTGAAGCATTGGGTGCTGCACCAAATGGCAGTACAAAAGGTGAAGACAACCGAATTAATGCGGTTGCTATTTACAACTTCTAAGACTCCTTTCATAAGAAAGTCTGATCTGTAACAGAAGCGTGGATGAATTAATCCGCGCTTTTGCTATTTTGAAGAATGGTTTCTGTCAGCAGATTGACTGCATTTTCAATATTGGCTGTCCATTCAAACGAACAATTCAGCCGAATATAATGTTGGCTGGTAGGCTCAGGCTTAAACAGCAGTGCAGGGGCAACTGAAATATGTTGTTGAAGCAATTGTTCATAGAGCTGCTGGGCATCAACTTCTTTAGGTAATTCAATCCAGAGAAAATAACCACTGGAATAATAATAAATTTCACAGATGCTTCCTAAACGTGCTTTAAGTTCCTGATAAAATTTCTTTTTATATTTTTCCAGATGCTGCCTTAAATGCCGCAAATGTTTTTCATAATGATGATGTGAAATAAACTCGACCAGCGCATTTTGAAGTAAGGGACTGACCGTTAAAGTACTCATGAGCTGTAAGTGCTGAATGGCATCGGAAAATGGACCGGCATACACCCAGCCGACACGTGCGCCCATCCCCAGCGTTTTGGAAAAAGAAGAACAGTGCAGCACCATCTGATGCTGATCAAAATATTTAACCGGTAGCGGTTTGGATGAACCATAATTTAATTCCTGATAAACATCATCTTCGATTAAATACACCTGATATGCATACAAAAGCTCCGCAATTCTCTGTTTGATCTTAGAATTGACGGTAAAACCAATCGGATTATGAGCACTCAGCATCAGCCAGCACACCTTGATCGGATACTGTTTTAAAGCCTGTTCAAATGATTCCAGATCAAAGCCAAACTGTGGATGTTCCGGAATCGTAATCACCTGTAATCCCAGACGTTCGGCTGCCTGCCAGGCACCATAAAATATGGTTTGCTGTAGCAGAATAAAATCACCGGGTTGGGTTAAGGCCTGTAAAGACAGATTCAATGCTTCTAGTGCACCGGATGTAATGACAATGTCATCCGGATTGCAGTTAACGCCTTGCAATTGATAACGGTTAGCAATCAGTTGCCGCAAGTTCTGATTGCCGGGCGGCATATGATTCTGGTTGTTATAACTGCTTTTTCTTTTGGCCTGCTGTGCCAGAATTTGCATAAATTTGGCGTTATATAACAGCTCTGCATTGGGAAAGGCAGAACCAAAAGGCACAATCTCTGCTGACTGAGTCGATTTTAAATAATTAAATACCACCGAATTGATTTGAATTTTAGGATTTAAACCAATCTGGGCGGACTGTTTGCTATTGAGCAGAGCTTGAGTGTGTTCTGCAACGTAATAGCCCGATTTGTCTTTGGCATAGACCAGACCTTGTGCTTCAAGTTCCTGATAAGCATTGAGTACAGTCATCAGGCTATAACCAGATAATTGGGTCTGTTCGCGAAGTGAAGGCAATTTTTCATGTGCCTTCCATACGCCATTTTCAATCATCTGACGAATATTTTGTGCCAGTTTTTCAGACTTATACATATACTTTCTTGAACTAAAACTGTTCTAATTATTTTGATTTATAGCATATTTTAGGATGCTTAATATAACAAAAGGGAGGAATAGGATTATTGACATTCTATTTTTAAGCTTGAGTCTTGATGCAAGACAATTAAAGTGAAAATCAGGTCTCAAATTTTCTGTGGAAATTTTATCTCTACATAAATCATATTCCCATTTTTATACGCCTCAGTCACTTGGCTTAATTTGTCACAATTCGATACTTACAAAGTTAGATTTCCTTGCTAAATTCAATCCACATGATGATAAAAAGTAAGTTACGGTTTCAGACCGAGCCATCATGCAACTATAACAACGATACGCAAATACGGACCAATAACAAGCACAAAGGAGTGGAGAATGCTCGGAAATATGATGTTTCAGCCTTTACTGATCAGCAGCATGATTGAACATGCAGGACGCTATCATGCCGATACCGAGGTAATTTCCAAAAATACCGATACCAGTATTACAGTGACCAATTGGGGAGAAATTCACCAAAACTCGAAACGTTTTGCCAATGCATTACAACAACTCGGCTTAGCGCAGGGAGATCGGGTCGCGACTATTGCCTGGAATAATCATCGCCATTTAGAGTCCTGGTATGCCATTTCTGGCAGTGGCCTGGTCTGTCATACCATTAACCCGCGCTTATTTCCGGAACAGCTGATTTTTATTATGAATGATGCTGCGGATCGCGTGGTGCTGTTCGATAAAACATTTGTCCCTTTAATTAAAGCCGTGAAAGCGCTGTTGAGCTCAGTCGAGCATTTTATCTGTCTGGATGCAGCTGATCCGGCAGTTAGAGAAGCGATACCAGAAGTACAATTTTATGATGATCTGATTGCCGGCCAAAATGCAGATTTTGAGTGGCCAACACTTGATGAAAACTCGGCAAGCTCTCTGTGTTATACATCAGGAACCACGGGCAATCCCAAAGGTGTGCTGTTTAGCCATCGCTCTACGGTATTACATAGCTATGCCATCATTTTACCTGATTCCTTAAATGTCTCGGCTGCCGACATTATGTTGCCTGTGGTGCCGATGTTCCATGTGAATGCGTGGGGCACACCGTATGCCGCTGCGATGGTGGGATGCACTTTGGTCCTTCCTGGACCGGGCCTGGATGGCGCCAGTCTGGTTAACCTGATTGATACTTATCAGGTTTCGGTAGCACTTGGCGTACCGACCATCTGGCAGGGTTTGATTGCCGCCGCAAACCAGTCAGGCTCCAAACTGGAAAGCCTAAAACGGAATGTAGTAGGTGGATCGGCATGTCCACCGGCCATGCTAAGAGCTTTCAAAGAACAGTTTAATTGTGAAACGATCCATGCCTGGGGCATGACGGAAATCAGTCCACTGGGTACAGCGAATCAGCTCAAGACCAAACATTTGCATCTGTCTGATGAAGAAAAATTGCAGATTCGTCTGTCCCAAGGTCGTCCTCCGTTCGGGGTTGACCTACGTTTGACTGATGCAGAAAAAGGGACGCATGAAATTGAACGTGATGGACAGACCACAGGAAATTTACAGGTCAAAGGGCATTGGGTCATCAGCCATTATTTCGGCAAGGAAGAGTCTGCACTGACTGATGATGGCTGGTTTGATACCGGCGATATTGCTACGCTGGATCAGGATGGCTTTATGAAACTCAGTGATCGTTCTAAAGATCTAATCAAGTCTGGCGGAGAATGGATTTCATCGGTGGAGCTGGAAAATATTGCCATGGGACATCCGGAAATTGCGATGGCTGCCGTGATTGCCGCCCAGCATCCTAAATGGGATGAGCGCCCGGTATTGATTGCCATTAAAAAGCCGGACAGCCAGCTAAGTGAAACTGATCTGCTGGATTATTATGCGGACAAGGTAGCCAAATGGCAGATTCCAGACCGAGTCGTATTTGTTGATGCGATTCCACTCAGTGGTACTGGTAAAATGCTGAAAAAAGATCTGCGTGAATTATATGGGACTATTCTTTTGGAGCAGGCAGCAGGTTAAAGCGTCATTTAATCTGAAAATCCCAATATGAAGTCAAAAAACTGATCTCGAATAGAGGTCAGTTTTTTTATGTATAGGCTAAGCAGCGTTGTCAGTTTAAAAATGCTTTTTCTCAATCCATATCGCCTTGATTGCTACTTTTAGACGATATTGTCCGACAAAAATTCATATTATATGGCTTAGGCACATAATTTGACCTGTATTGACATGGTCTCAATATGAGAATTCTTTATCCTGAGCAATATAATAATTAGACAGTTGTACATTAATGAAACTGTCTGCGGATAAGGGGATAAAAATGACAAGCATGCCAACCTATCAGCCGCATTGGATCCGGGAAGATTTCATTGATTTTATTGGTGAAAAAATCCATCCAACTTGGGCAATCAAAAAAGTTAAGGCTGCCGTTATGAGCATTCAAGCCATCAGCCCTGACTTTTTCAAAATTCACTTACGTCCAAATCATAATTTTAAAGCCAAGTCATTTCAGGCCGGCCAGAATATTGCAGTAACCATCAGACTCGATGGCGTACGTCATCAGCGACATTATTCTGTAGTGACGGTATTGAAAAATGGTGATCTGATCATTGCGGTTAAACAGCAGGGTAAAGTGTCACGTGCCTTAAGCCTGATGCAAATTGGTGCCGTGATCGAAATATCACAGCCCCAAGGCGAGTTCACATTGCAAAAATCCACTCAGCCGATTTTATTCCTGGCTTCAGGCAGTGGGATTACGGCCATTTATTCCTTGCTGCAAAAAGCAGTCATTCAATCTCTGGAACAGATCGACCTGATTTATTTCACTCGAGATGATGCTTTTCATGCTGAACTGAAAACTCTGGCTCTCATGCATCCAAACTTGAAATATCACCATTTCAATACCGTGGAACACCAGCAGCATCTGACCCAGAGCTTATTGCAAAAGCTGGTGCCAGACTTTGCAGAACGAAAAATTTATGCCTGTGGCTCTGCCGGGATGATGAAAGCTGCACTGAGAATCGTCGATAAATTAGAATTGAAATCCAATTTTCATTCAGAATATTTCCAGATTGTAGTCGATGAAAAAATTAAAGCACAGCCGGTACAGTTTTTAAGATCGCAGCAGGAATTTCAAGCCCAGTCCAATTTACTGGAAAGTGCCGAAAAATCTGGCTTGCGACCAGCACATGGTTGCCGAATGGGTATCTGCAATACCTGTTCCTGTACCAAGGTCAGTGGTTCGGTACGAAATGTCCTGACTGGTGAAATTGATCATGGTAATAACACCCAGATCAAACTATGCATTTCTCAGGCAGTGAGTCCTGTGGTGATTAATTTATAAACTATTGATAAGCCATTAATTAAACTATAAGAAGGTGCTCCCATGAATATGCAAATTGATTTTAAACGAAATAGCAAAAGCCAATTTCTTAGTCCGAAACAGATCGAGGAATTCGGTGCCAAAGTCGATGCGATCCGCCGCGAGGTCATGGATGATCTGGGGGAAAAAGACGCCGAATATATTTATAAAATCCGCAACTTTGTCCGCTATAGCGAAATTGCCTCACGCGGCATGCTGATGTTTGCCGGCTGGTTGCCACCGGTATGGCTGGCAGGGACAGGTCTGCTCGGTCTTTCCAAAATCGTGGAAAATATGGAACTCGGCCACAATGTCATGCATGGCCAGTTTGACTGGATGAATGATCCCAGTCTGAACGGTGCGACTTATGACTGGGATACGATTTCAACCGGCGATGACTGGAAATACACACATAACTATATTCATCATACTTATACCAATATTGTCGGGATGGATCATGATGTGGGTTATGGCTTGATTCGAGTCAGTGAATCGCAAAAGTGGGAACCACGTTTCCTGTTCAATATTCCACTGGGCATTCAGTTAATGGTGTTTTTCGAATGGTATGTTGGCTTGCAACGCCTGCATCTGGAAGATGTGATTGCCTATAAAACCAAAACCTGGAAAGAAGTCTGGGAAGAAGCAGCACCTTTGCGCCAGAAAATGCGCCGTCAGGTGTTAAAAGATTATGTATTTTTCCCGATCATTGCCGGGCCAAATGCCATTCCGGTATTTACCGGAAATGTGGTGGCCAATGTGATTCGCAGTCTATGGGCTTCTGCTGTTATTTTTAACGGTCATTTCACTGAAGATGCTGAAACCTTTGAAATGGACAATACCGACAATGAAACCCGTGCCGAGTGGTATTTACGCCAGATTCGCGGTTCGAGCAATTTTAGTGGAACAACTTGGCTACATATCTTGAGTGGTAATTTGAGTCATCAGATTGAGCATCATCTATTCCCGGACATGCCCGCCAATCGCTATGCGCAGGTTGCGCCAAAAATCAAAGCGCTCTGTGCAGAATATGGTATTCACTATAACGAAGCCAGCTTCATGAAACAGTTTTCTACAGTGTGGGTAGGTCTGGCTAAATGTTCTCTACCGAATCACTGGACTGAGCAGGTGGTTGAAAAAACCCATGCTGCCAAATCTGTATTCAACTACTTTAAAGCGAAACTATTGTCATAATTTTTAAGCTTTACTTATTCACCATTTTGGTACTCCTCAATAGATTTGGATGGTCTATTGAGGAATTTTTTTTAAGTTTTATCAGATTTAATATCATTAGAATAATCCTGTTTATGAATAAAATATGGATACAGATTTCAAAAAATGACGAAAGCAAAACAGATCCAGTACTGCTGAAACGCTTTGCCTACAACAACCTGCTTCAGCCCTAAGGGCTTCTCTCTATAATGGCCGCGTCGTTACACTTAAGGTCTCAGTTTTGAAACATCTTAAATATTTTTCAGCAATTCCATTATTAGTACTTTTAACTGCTTGTAACACCACTGAAGCACCCGCACCAGATTATCAGGGCAATTGGAAAAACACCGTGGAAAATCCAAAACTTGAAAATATTCTGGTTATTTCAAAAAATGGTGAAAATTATCTGATTACCAATACGATCAAAGATAAGGAAACCGGTAAAACCGAGAAAAAGAATCCAATGCCCGCTGCAGTGAACGAAAATGGCATGCTTCAGTTGAACGCAGGTGCAGGTATGGTCGATTTTGCAATCGATGAGAAAACCGGAAATCTGGTTGGTTCAGGCTCAATCTATAAAAAAGCCAAATAGTCAGCAAGATTTTTAAGCCACAAATAGTATTCAAGATGTCATGAACAAGGATGCTTCATGGCATCTTTTTTAGTGGATGTTGTTATTGAATGAACTTAATAATTCAGCAAAATTTTCGACATAATAATTTGCTTTGGCTTTAATCAAATCTATTTCATGAGCGGAGTGCTGGTCATAAATTCCCACTACCTCGATGCCCGCATGATTTGCTGCTTCTACACCGACTAGAGAGTCTTCAATAATTAGACATTCCTCAGGTCGAAGGTTAAAGGCTTGCAAAACATTCAGATAAACTTCGGGATGAGGTTTAATGTTCTGGACATTTTCACGGGTGAGAATCAAGGAAAAGTCCTCATCAAAGCTGATTTTAGAGTTAATATTTCGATTGTTATCCTGATAGCGCTGTACATTGAATAAACTGGTGGTGGTGGTCAAAGCCAGTGATATCTGTTGCTGTTTTAAAGCCTGAATCAGGAGGTCTGCCTGAGGTTTTAACTCGACGATATAATCAAGAAAATGTCGGGAAATACTATAACGACGATTTTTTACTTCTTCTTTAGCTGGTTCAAAACCGTATTGTTCTTTTAAAAATCCACAATATTCCAGATAAGGATCTGGTCTATGTCTCAAGGCGGTAAGTTGAAGATCGCGCTGTTGCTGAATCTCATGTAAATCGACTTTTCTGTTGGAGAGCTCATCAATCAGGGCTGCATCGACCTGATTCCAGATGCCTACAGAATCAATCAACGTACCATCCAGATCAAAACAGACCAGCTTTTTATCCTGAAACATATAAGATTTCTCTGTATTTTTACCATTTATTGGGTGTGGCTGAGTATATCGCATACGATTTAAATGTTTAACTGACCTGAGCAAACCGGGCTGGAAATTTTGCGTTGAGGTACTTGTTGAGGTACTTTTTAATGGATTTATTCATCTGGCAAAAGTATTTTTTTCGGAAAATTACAGCGAGTTTAATCCTGAAAATAGTTGCGAAGTGTTATATTTTAATCTGACGATAAATGAACTTATGCGGATGAAAGACCTGTCCGAATGATGAGAAAGTTAAAGGAAATGTATTTCTGTGTTTGAACTTGACTGTAAATTGCTCAGTATTTTTTATTATGTCTATAAATTTAAAAACGTATCTCAGGCAGCCGATCATTTAGATATGAGCCAGCCAGCGGTGAGCAATCTGCTGAATAAAATTCGCCAGCATTATGGTGATCCTTTATTTTTACGTATTGGCAATGAAATGCTGCCGACAGACCTGTCCAAACAGCTCTTTCCCTTGGTCAGCGAAGCACTGAGCAAAGTTGAAGCAATCAATAATTTTACGATCAATTTTGATCAGGTCACTTCACAGCAGCGCTTTACACTGGCGATGACCGATGTATCACATCTGGTGTTATTGCCAAAAATTTCCCAGTATCTGAAGCAGCATGCATCCCATATCCGTCTGAATGTGCGTCCGATTACATCGGAAACCAGTTATCAAATGGCCAATGGTGAGATTGATCTGGCTTTGGGCTTCTTGCCAAATCTGGAGAATGGCTTTTATCAGCAGAAACTGTTTGAGCAATATTATGTGGTGATCGCGGCGAAAGACCATCCGCGGCTCACGGGTGACAGCATCACGACAGAAGAGTATTTACGTGAAACCCATATTGATATTGATGCCGGGATGGGGCATTACCATATTGAAAATGAATTGCTGAATCTGGAACTTAAGCGTGACATTCTAATGCGTCTGCCAAGTTATCTGGGAGTCGGACTGGTAGTGCAGGAAACCGATGCGATTGCGACCGTGCCTTATTATTTGAGTGAAGTCCTGTTATCACGTGGCAATCTCAAGATCTTTAATGCGCCAATTGCGTTCCCGACCTATTCCGTAAAGCAGTATTGGCATATGTCCTGTCATCATAAAACCAGCCATCAATGGTTACGCAATATGCTGCATGAGATTTTAAGTAAATAACTCTACAACTTAAATAGTTTGATTGAGTTCTCATCTCTAGATTTTAAACTCCCGGTTCAAGCCGGGATTTTTTTATTTTGGTACATCTTGATGCCTTTTTCAGAGCCTTGCACCTGAAGTGATCAGTTCCATCTCAAAAAAAAGTATTACGAATATAAAAAATAGTATTACCAGTTTGGCACGTCCTTTGCATCTATCTACTCAATCATAAAGTGATCTAGGGTTCCGATACATGAAGATTCATGTAGGTCTGCGACCGAGAGTTCACGGCTTAAGTTTCAAGCTCAAGCTACACGGAGGGATAAAAGCCCGGGAGGTAAACCGTACAAGATTGGGATGGATGCATATGAGCACAACTACTTATCACGAAGATCAAGTCCTCTGGACTGAACGTTTACCGGGTGGACACCACTGGTCAGCACGCATCCAGCGTGGCGCAGTTTTACAACTTAAATCTTTAGGCGCAAATGCCAATGTTTCACTGTTTTGTGTGAATAGCGAAGATAAGCTTGAAGCCTATAACATGCCAGACAGCTTAAAAGGTCAACACAGCGCATTTTTAAGTACAGGGCACATTTTGGCGTCTGATTTAGGTCGTACGATGATCTCGATTGTTAAAGATGACCATGGTTGGAATGATGCCTTTTGTGCGCCAAGTACCGCACAGCAAATTGGAGCACAGTTTGGTACGAAGACCTTCCAGGATGCCCGCAACGACATGTACCGCAATGCTAAAGACAGCCTACTTTTAGAGATGACCAAATTTGGTTTATCTGCGACGGATCTGAGTAATACCTTAAATCTATTCTCAAAAGTTCAACCGGATGACAATGGCAATTTAACTTATGTGAAGTCTGACAATACCGACCAAGTAATTGAACTACGTTTTGAAATGGATTGTTTGGTGTTTTTATCGAGTGCGCCACACGCTTTAGATAATTCGACGGAATATGCACCTGCCGATATTCAACTGTCACTGTTTAAAGCTCTTCCGCTACAACAGACCGATGTCTGCCGTGACTCATGCCCGCAAAATCAGCGCGCGTTCCACAATAATCATCGTTATTACGCATTAAGCGCTTAATTGGGGGAATACAACATGACAGCTTTAGTTAATTTAGAAAAATCAGTACTTAGCGAAGTATGTCCTGCCGGTGAAGCATGGATGTGCGAAGTCAAAAAAGGGCAGTATTTCCGTATTGTTGATCTTGAAGGCAACCAAGCGGTGGATACTTTGTTTATTTCCGCTTCAAACCCAGAAGAGCGTTATAGCGCAACTGATACTTTGGCGATGAATCGTCAAATTTATTTAGAGAAAGGCACAAGCTTATATACCAACTTTGGTAATAAAATCGCCACCATTCATGATGATAACTGTGGTCGTCACGACACTTTAGGCGGTGCATGTTCATGTGAAAGTAACACAGTCCGTTATGCGCATGATAAATACCCAATGCACAGTTGCCGTAACAATTTCATGATTGCGTTGTCACAACATCCGATTGCTAAAAAGCATGGCTTAAATGTACGCCACATTGGTCCAAATATTAACTTCTTTATGAATGTACCTGTAACTTCGGACGGTCATCTTAAATTTGATGACGGTATTTCTGCACCGGGAAAATACGTGGAAATTAAAGCCGAGATGGATTTAATCGTGCTGATCTCCAATTGCCCGCAACTGAATAACCCTTGTAATGCCTATAACCCAACAAAAATTCAACTGATTGTCCGTGAAGGCGAGGTATAAGACTATGACTTTAAAATATGGGTTTAATAAAGTTCTCATCGCCAACCGTGGTGCAATTGCTTGTCGTGTCATCCGTACCCTGAAAAAACTTGGTATCCAATCGGTTGCGGTGTATTCAGAAGCGGATCGTGATTCACTGCATGTGACCTTAGCGGATGAAGCGGTCTTTATTGGTGATGCACCTGCAAGCCAAAGCTATCTCAATGTCGATAAAATCTTAGAAGTGGCGAAACAAACAGGTGCACAAGCCATTCATCCAGGTTATGGCTTCCTCTCTGAAAATGCCGAATTCTGTAATCTGTGTGAAGCTCAAGGCATTGTATTCTTGGGACCAAATGCCGAGCAAATGAAAGCTTTTGGTCTCAAACATACTGCACGTGAATTGGCAATTCAAGCCAATGTGCCGTTATTGCCGGGTAGTCAATTACTCGCTGATGAAGCTGAAGCACTGCTTGAAGCGGAACGTATCGGTTATCCTGTGATGCTCAAAAGTACCGCTGGCGGTGGTGGTATTGGTATGCGTTTGGTGTGGAATGCTGAAGAGCTGAAAGATGCTTACACAACCGTGTCGTATTTAGCGCAAGCGAACTTTAAAGATGCAGGCTTGTACCTCGAGAAATTTGTGCAAAATGCGCGTCATATCGAAGTGCAAATCTTTGGTGATGGCAATGGCTTAGTTTTAGCTTTAGGCGAGCGTGATTGTTCGGTGCAACGTCGTAACCAAAAAGTGATTGAGGAAACACCTGCGCCACACATTACAGATGAACAACGTGCTTATATCCAAAACGTTGCGATTCAATTGATGCAGTCAGTTAATTACCGCTCGGCTGGTACGGTTGAATTTGTGATGGATACCGACACCCAAGAATTCTATTTCTTGGAAGTGAATACCCGTCTACAAGTGGAACATGGTGTCACTGAGCAAGTCTTTGGTGTGGACCTTGTGGAATGGATGGTGACCTTAGGCAGTGGTGATTGGGTTGCTCCAACGTCAAAACTTGAGTCGCAAGGTCATTCGATTCAAGTGCGTTTATATGCCGAAGATCCAATCAAAAACTTCCAACCAAGTGCAGGGCTTTTAACGCATGTTGCGTTTGATGCCAATGCCCGTAATGAAACTTGGGTAGAAACCGGCTCCAATGTCTCGTCGTTCTATGACCCGATGATTGCCAAAATTATCGTCACAAGCGATTCTCGTGATTCTGCCATTCAAGCCATGACGGATACTTTGGCTAAAACTTCGGTTGCCGGCATTGAAACCAATCTTGAATATCTGCAAAACATTATTGAGGGTGAGGTCTTTAAAGCAGGCACGCAAACCACACGCTTCTTAAATACCTTTGAGTGGAAAACCCAAAAAATCGAAGTGCTACAAGCGGGTATTCAAACCGCCGTGCAAGATGTCACAGGTCGTTTGGGCTACTGGGATGTCGGTGTGCCACCATCAGGTGCTATTGATCCGCTGTCTTTAAATGTCGCAAACCAATTGTTGGGCAATGCACCAAATACCGCAGGTTTAGAATGTACCCTACAAGGCCCAAGCTTAAAATTCCATTGCGATAGCCAAATTGTGCTTGCAGGTGGCGATATGCCATCGACTTTGGATGGCGTTCAAGTTCCGATGTGGCAAACCGTGAATGTACGTAAAGGTCAGGTGCTGAAATGTGGCAAGATCGCCACAGGTTGCCGTACTTATATCGGGATTAAAGGTGGTCTGAATGTGCCTGAATATTTAGGCTCACAAGCGACTTTTACCTTGGGTCAGTTTGGCGGTCATGCGGGGCGTAATGTACTGATTGGCGATATGCTTCCAATCACGGCATTTACATCTGATGACGTGAAAGCCTTAATAGAAGATCAAATCCCAACATTTTCCAATTCTTGGGAAATTGCGGTGATGTACGGTCCACATGGTGCGCCTGATTTCTTTACCAAAAACGACATTGATACCTTCTTTGCCAACGAGTTTGAAATTCACTTCAACTCCAGCCGTACCGGAATTCGTTTGATTGGTCCAAAACCAGAATGGGCTCGTCAGGACGGTGGCGAAGCGGGTCTGCATCCATCCAATATTCACGACAATGCTTATGCGATTGGTGCCATCGACTTTACTGGGGATATGCCAATTATCTTAGGTCCAGATGGCCCAAGCCTCGGTGGTTTCGTGTGTCCTGCGGTGGTGATCAATTCTGAGCTTTGGAAACTCGGTCAGCTCAAAGCCGGCGATAAAGTCAAATTTGTACCTCTCAGCTATCATCAAGCGAAATTGCTGAACGAAAAATATCATGCACAGCTTGAAGCATTGGATACCCAAGAAGTTTCATTTAATGAATCCTTCTATCCGGAACTGGCTACGTTGAAAAATGCCGTACTGGATACCTTAAAAGGTGAAAACGGTGCGCCGGACGTGGTGTATCGACCAGCGGGTAACAACTATATGTTAGTGGAATATGGTGAGCTGGTGCTGGATCTGAACCTGCGTTTCCGTATCCATGCCTTGATGCAATGGGTACAGAAACAAAATATTCCGGGCATTATCGACCTGACACCGGGCATCCGTTCGCTGCAAATCCATTTCAATTCAATCAAGCTGGATCAGCTCGACCTATTGCGCCTGTTGCAAGTGGCTGAAACTGAATTGCCTGATGTGACTGAAATGGAAGTGCCATCGCGTACGGTATATCTGCCACTTGCTTGGGAAGATTCGCAAACCCAGTTGGCAACTGAACGCTATATGCAAACTGTGCGTCCAGATGCGCCATGGTGTCCGGACAATATTGAATTTATCCGTCGTATTAATGGCTTAAAAGACAAACAAGCCGTGAAAGAAGTGGTCTATAACGCGAGTTATTTGGTCATGGGGTTGGGCGATGTGTATTTGGGTGCGCCTGTGGCAACGCCACTTGATCCGCGTCAGCGTTTAGTGACGACCAAATATAACCCTGCACGTACCTGGACACCTGAGAATGCCGTGGGTATTGGTGGTGCGTATATGTGCGTTTACGGTATGGAAGGTCCGGGTGGTTATCAGTTTGTCGGTCGTACTTCGCAAATGTGGTCACGCTACCGTAAAAACCCTGACTTTGAACAAGGTATGCCGTGGTTACTGCGCTTCTTTGACCAAATTAAGTTTTATGAAGTGTCTGAAGCGGAACTCATGCAAATGCGTGAGGACTTTAAAGCAGGGCGTTTAAAATTACGCATTGAAGATGGTGTATTGAATCTAAAAGAATACAACGACTTCTTAACTGAAAACCAAGAATCTATTTCGGCATTTAAAGCGGTGCAACAAGCCAACTTTGATGCAGAGCGCCGTCGCTGGCATGAAGCAGGTCTTGCGGAATATGTCTCTGAAAGTCTAGATGCTGTGGATGATGGCGAAGGTGTTGAAGTGCCTGAAGGTGGTTGTGCGGTGGAATCACATATGCCGGGTTCAATTTGGAAAATTGAATGTCAGTCAGGCGATATTGTGGAAGAAGGTGCGACCTTAGCTGTGATTGAAGCGATGAAGATTGAGATTCCCATTATTGCGCCTGAGCGTATGCGTGTTGATGCAATTACCATTGAAAAAGGGCAGACGGTAAAAACGGGGCAGGTGTTGTTTACGTTAGCGCCAGTGGCTTGAGGAATTAGAAAAAAAGACCGCTTAGGCGGTCTTTTTTGTTTATTATTCACTCATTAAATATTATAGTTACACAATAACAACACTGTTGATTGTGAAAAGTTAAGAGCTATTAATGATAAAAAATTTAGAGAAGACACTTGTAGAAAATTTAAGAGAATGTCAAAAAAAGAGCATATTAGCTATAGATGAATACATAAGTAGTCAATCTCAAGGGTCTTGTTTAATTAGTTTACCAACAGGAGCTGGAAAAAGTGGTGTTATCTGTACCGTTAGCCACAATACTCAATTAGAAAAAATTTTAATAATTACACATAGACGGGCTGTATGTGATCAACTTTATAAACAACTAAAAGGTAAATTTTTTGAAAAAATACTACCTGCAAAAACGAATTTCAAAAATTTTGTATTGAAAAAAGTTTTTAATGACATCGAGGATACTTCATGTAAAGGAATCTATTGTACTACTTTCCAAAAATTGATTAGTTTAAACGAGAATGAACTTGCTTCTTTAAGGCTTCAATTTAATTTGATTTTAATTGATGAAGGTCATGCAGAACCATCTCAAAAATGGGGAGCTACAGTTAGAGAGTTGAAAGCAAAAAAAGTAATTATTACTGCAACTCCTTATCGGAACGATTTATTCAGCTTTGATATAGATGTAGATCATAGTTATATTTATACATATAAAGAAGCAAATCAAGATAAGGTGATAGTTCCTCCTAATTTTGAACAAACAACTGAAGATAAACTCTTTGAAAAAATTGAGCTAATTAGACAGAATCAACCAAAATCTAAATGCATTATTAAATGCAAAGAATTTAGCGATATTGAGAAATATTTTGAAATCTTTAGTAAAAGTTTCAAAACAATAGCAATACATCAGCAATTTGCAAAGAAAAACCTAGAACATAGACTTAGTGATGTTCCCTCCAAACTGGATGAACTAGACTATGAAGTCTTAATTCATCAAAAGAAGCTAGATGAAGGAATTGATTTACCAGAAGCTAAAATTCTGATTCTGACTTATCCTGTTGGTAGTGGTAAGGAACTTGTACAAACTATCGGTAGAGTTGTTCGTATTTATGAAAATTATAAACCTACTGTTATTGAGTTAAATGATAATAGTAATAAAAGTTTATGGGATAATTATCAAGAGTTTGATGATTATATTTCAAATCCAAATTCTGCTAAAAGATTCTTGCACACTTTAAATACCTCAAGTCTCATTGATAGCTATTTAGATGCTTTTCCTGAGCATAGTTACTTTGAATCAGGTTATCGGAAAAAATTTAATTTTCAAAAATTTAATCCTTTAGATTCTTTGGAAATACCTTTAGCTTCTGTATGTTTCTATTATAAGTTAGATGGATTTAGTATTTATGACTGTTTAGATAAATTAAATTGGGAATTAATGAGAGAGGGAGCTTTAAGTAAGATAAATGAAGACCTTGGTGTTATTACTGCTGTTTGTTTTAATAATTCTAAATTTTTAAAAGATAGCTTATTCTTTGAACCATCTTTAGAAATAATGATAGTTAAAGAACTAAATGATATTGTAGCTATATACGATAGTAGGGGGCGAAAGTTTAATAGTAGAGATGATCTAAAAATTGGACGTGCTGTTGATGTCGATATGCTATTTTCAGTAGTATCGAGTAATGATAAAGTAGTAACTAAACAGGCAAATACGAAAGCATTACAGTATAGTCCTTTAAAAGCAGATGGTGTGCTACTTAAAGGGGTTAATTTAGAGAAAATTAACCAAGCACAATCTAATTCATCTTATGCTGTAACAACCGCAGTAGTTTCAGGGGTTGGACAAGATGATAAAGTTAAATGTTCTTATTATTTAGGTGTAGCATCAGGACGAATTTGCGACCAAAAGCATCCGCCATTTAGCTATCAAAAATTTATTGACTGGCTTGAGAATATTAATCTAGCACTTAATTCTAATCAAAAAACAACAAGCCTTTTTTTAAATTCATTTGCACAAGTTATTGATACTATTCCGTCAGAGGATCCTGTTGCATGTCAATTGAATTTTGCCGATGAAAATTTAGTAGACTTGGAATTACATTTTAATAATGTGGCTTATAAGATTAATAATGAATTAATTTATCGTAAATATCATAAAAATGGATTTATGCTCCAAAATGGATATTGCTTAACCCGAAAAAATAAAATCCATCTTCTCGATCATGAGTTATTAATCAAGTTTAAATTTGATAAAAAAATGAATCTTATACCAATTATTAATCCTCAGATTAAACTAATGCGTAATGGAGTGACTAAGAAGAAAGAAGAAGTTTTTAATAGCGAGACGGTAATGTTACTTTATAAAAATGGTGCTACATATATGAATGGTAATTTTTATAAAGTTCAAATTCCAACTGATACCCAAAAATTAAATCCTAATATCATAAAAAATTTAATCAGTTTACCATGTTTACAACATCCAGATTTGGATGAAAAAGATGAAAAAAAATTAACAAAAACTTATTTTGGTCAGAATTCCATTTTTTATTTGATTGATCAGTTGTCAAATATTCATAAATCTAATGTCATTGCTGACCTTGGTGATTTTTATCCTTATATCCCTAACATCGATTTAATTTTATGTACTGATATGGATACTGAACCTGCTGATTTTATTCTTTCATCTCCTACAAAAGTTATTTTTGTACATGTTAAATGTGGGGATACTACACAGCCTCAATCTTCTGCTGGCGCTTTATGTGAAGTAGGTGGACAAGCATTAAAGAACTTACATTGGTTAATCCATTCAGGTGAATCAAAATATGCAAATACTGCATACTTGAATCAACAATGGCCTCGAAAGAGTGGTAGTAAGCCAAATAGAATCCATTTAAATACACGTATTCGTTTATTCGAAAAAAAGTTTGATTTAAATCATAAATTGAAAGATGTAATTAAAAATATTGACGAAAGACGATTAAATCCACTTGTAGATAAAGAGATTTGGATAGTCGTTGGAAATGCTTTTTCTAAAAAGCATTTTGTCAATCAATTTCAAAAAGGAAAGACTCCATCTCCAGAGTCTGTGCAAGCGTATCAGCTTTTAGATACTTGGTTTAATCAAGCTAGCTCCAATAATGTAGATTTAAAGCTATTTGTATCTGAATAAACTATTGTGTTTTTAAGACTAATTAACAGGTCTTTTAAAAGACCTTTTAATTGGTTATTATTTATATATTTTTAACATGTCTAGGACATCGCCAAGATAAACAATATTATCCACTCACGCTTTGTCGCAAGCTTTTCAGACCTTAAAAAAGAACCCAATGGAAATGGTCACTAATGGTTTTATCGAAACAATATCATTCTTAAAATTACATCAGCTGAATAATTTACTTGTTAAAATCAAAACAGGAATTTTCAGGGATGACTGGAATATGGCAAAGAATCTACAAGAACTTTTAGGAAAGCGTAGCCTTGAAAGTCAAAAACGAATTTTAGAAAAGGCAAATGAAATTTTAAATAATCTTGTTCAAGAAGATCGTCAATTATTAAAAATTGCAGAAGAAGTTGAAACTGAAAAAACTATAAAGATAAGTATTAATGAGCTACGAGCTCGAGTTCACAAAAACCGCGCTTAATAAGGTTTTTGAGATGTTCAGCCACACTTTGATGCACACTCGAACCCCAATGGTGCAAAATGGGCTATTTTTTAGCCGAACTTAATAAAATTAAATCATCCTTATTCTGGCTTATATATGTATGTGATCGATTTTAAAAGCATTCTGCCTAAATCTATTCTATTTTTATATTGTGGCACGCTTAATGCTTTTATTTATATACAACCTAAATAGAGGAGAACAATACACTTGATCACTCAATTACAAACATCGGTTAACCATTCATGTATAAAAAGAATAGCAAGGACATGAGCAATCAAAATGGAATAAACCGGTGAAATACAAAACTTACTTTTGCTTTAGAACAAGCCCCATTTCAATGTTATGGGGCTTTTTTTCGCCCTTTTAAGCAAGTTTATTTACCTCATCCAAATAACTAAAAATTGGCACGCTTTCTGCATTTTCCTAAGTAATACGAAATTTTGGTTTTGTAATATTTACAGGAGATGCACATGAACAATCCGACATCAAATAAAAAAATGCATCCATGGCTTCACTTTTTGGTTGAGCTGCTCAGCGTACGCGCAGGCTTTCACATTAAACAGTCTTCCCAATACCAACCCAAGGATCAACATCGTGCCTAAACAAAAATTGGCACGGATCAGTATTACCGTGCCAGAAACCACGCTACATGCGATGGACCAAAAAATTGTCGAGCAGCATTATGAAAGCCGTTCACAGGCCATTGTCGACATGATTAACCGCCACCTGATTGATGATCTGGTGATTCGCGATGAAGTCATGGTCGGCACACTCACCTTGCTCTACGACGTCAGCCTGAAACCGCTGCGCAGTCAGCTGGTCGATCTGCAGCAGCAGTATCTGGCGCAAGTGATCAATTCACTTCATATCCAATTGGATGATGAAAAAATTTTGCAAGTCATGCTGATGCAGGGCGCGAGTAGTGATCTGAAAGAAATTAGCGAACAATTTATTGCACTGAAAGGCGTGATTAAAGGCCATCTCGAACTGATGGATGCCGTCATGCCGCCCATTCCACAAAATACCGAACACACTTAAGGAGAACAGCTGTGCACAACTTATGGACTGTACAGGACTGGCAACACGCCTACCAGAATAACAATATCCAGCTTAGTGACCTGATTGAGTATGTTGCCGGGTTGAATAATGACGATCATGCCTGGATATCAATTGCGACGGCAGCACAATTACAGGCACAAATTGATGCATTGACTGGTGCAGATAGTGCAAGCTTGCCACTTTATGGGGTGCCATTTGCGGTCAAGGACAATATTGATGTTGCAGGGTTCTATACCACAGCAGCATGTAAAGAGGCAGCTTATCTGGCGACTTCCGATGCAACAGCAGTCGCCAAATTAAAAGCTGCCGGCGCGATTGTCGTGGGTAAAACCAATCTAGATCAGTTTGCGACGGGTCTGGTCGGTGTGCGTTCCCCATACGGCGCCGTGAAGAACAGCTTTAATCCTGAATATATCAGTGGTGGTTCGAGTTCAGGTTCCAGTGTAGTGGTAGCCAATGGATTAGTGCCATTTTCACTGGGTACAGATACTGCAGGTTCAGGACGTGTACCGGCAGGACACAATAACATTGTTGGACTCAAACCGACCAAAGGCTGGTTTTCGACTACAGGCCTGATTCCGGCTTGCCGCACCATCGATGTGATTTCGATTTTTGCCTTAACGGTGGATGATGCCTGGCAGGTGGCGCAAGTTATGCAAGGCTATGATGCCAGCGATGATTATTCCAGAATGCATCCTCAGAATGTACCGAGCCAATTTTCAAAAGGGAAAATTGCCATTCCGGATACACTCGAATTTTATGGCGATGCTGAAACTGAAAAAGCGTTTAATCTAGCGATCGCACGTGTACAAAGCTTGGGTTATATGGTGGAGCCGATTGATTTTGCTCCATTTCAACAACTGGCAGCAGCCTTGTATAACCGCTCTTGGGTAGCTGAACGTACCAGTGCCGTGGAAAAAATGGTGCAACGCGAGCAGACCCATCCGGTAATTGGCCAGATTATTGCACAGGCAGACCGGTTCAGTGCGGTCGATGTCATGCAGGATGAATATGAACGCGCCCGCCTGAGCCGTGTTATTCAAACTACACTGGCAGATTATGATGCCTTGATGGTGCCTACTGCACCCACCATTTATCGCATTGCAGAAGTAGAAGCCGATCCTCTGGTAAAAAACAGCCACATGGGCGCTTATACCAATTTTGTCAATTTTGCCGATCTTTCGGCTTTGGCGCTACCAAATAGCATTCGTGCTGATGGTTTGCCAATGGGCGTGACCTTTATTGCGCCCGCCTGGATGGATGAAGCACTGGCCAAATTCGGGCAAAAATGGCAGCAAGCGAGCCAATTAAAGCTAGGCACATCTGAACTTACTTATGAAAAAACAACTGAAATCTCATCGGGTCACAGCGTCAAACTGGCTGTCGTCGGAGCACATCTGACCGGTATGCCACTGAATTTTCAGTTGACCACACGTGCTGGAACCCTGATCAAGCAGACCCGGACTGCTTCGCATTACAAACTCTATGCTTTAAAAAATACCACACCGCCAAAACCTGGCCTGCAATACAACGCGAAAGGTTTTTCAATTGAAGTAGAGGTCTGGGACATTCCGCGTGCACTGTTCGGAGACATTGTTGCAGAAGTTCCGGCACCTTTGGGGATCGGTAATGTCCAGCTGATTGATGGTACTTGGGTCAAAGGCTTTATCTGTGAAGGCTATGCACTTGAGGATGCAACAGATATCAGTCATTTCGGTGGCTGGCGCGAATTTATAAAATCTAAACAACTTTCAAATACCAAATTTAAATGTGAATGCATAGGGGAAGTCGCAAAATGATCAAAAAAGCACTGATGTCCGTTTCCGTACTGTCTGCAATCCTTTTAAGCGGTTGTGACAATACCGCTAAAGTACCTGAACCAAATGCCAAGGCAGAAGGGAATGTAAATACTCAGCCTATCCGGATTGGTTATAGTGACTGGCCGGGATTTGTGGCCTGGCAAGTGGCCATTGAGAAAGGCTGGCTAAAAGAAGCAGGAGTGAATGCCAATTTCGAATGGTTTGATTATTCAGCCTCACTTTCAGCCTTTGCCGCCAACCAGTTGGATGCGGTCATGGTGACCAATGGTGATAATCTGGTCACTGGCTCTGGCGGAACCAAAGGCGTGATGATCATGGCGACTGATTATTCAGCTGGAAATGACGTCATTATTGCCAAGAATGGCATTAATTCGATTCAGGATCTGCGCGGTAAAACCGTAGCCACTGAAAAAGGTCTGGTCGATCACTTACTGTTATCTACAGCACTGGATGATGCCAAAGTTGGCCTGAATGAGGTCAAGCTGGTCAATACCATGACCAATGAATTGCCACAGGTTTTTGCTACTCCCGATATTGATGCGATTGCAGTATGGCAGCCGGTGGCGAATCAAGCACTATCTGCAGTGGCCGGTTCCAAGATTATTTTTACCTCTAAAGACAAGCCGGGGTTAATCTACGATACCTTGACCGTGAATCCTGCCCATCTGGAAACCAATAAAGAGCAATGGAAAAAGGTGATTCAGGTTTGGGATAAAACTGTCAAATACATCAATGACCCGGCGACTCGAGAAGACGCTGCACAGATCATGTCCAAACGTGTTGGTGTCGATGCGAAGACCTATATGCAGTTCATTGATGGCACACATTTACTGGATTTGGCCGCCAACAAGAAAGTCTTTACCAAAGGTGAGGGTTTCGACTCGATCTATGGTTCCAGCTATCATGTGAACAAGTTCAATGTGGCCAACGGCATTTATACGACTGAAATGAACGTGGATGGCGTGATTGTTCCAACTCTGGTGCAAGAACTCAAATAGAGCATATCTCCTCATTCGGGAATGTAATCTAAACCCATAAAAAATCCCCGGTCTGGGGATTTTTTACTATCAGATGAATATTAAAAAATTAAAGCTGCGTACTTTTGGAAAAGACATTGATAAAAATAATGCCAATGATCATAAACGCCAGACCGATCAGCGCGGGAAGATCTAGTTGCTGTTTAAACACCAAGAGGCCAACTGTTGAAATCAGGATAATGCCGGCACCAGACCAGATTGCATAGGCAATTCCCATCGGAATGGTTTTCATGGTCAGTGACAGGAAAAACAGGGCAACGGCATAACCGGCAATGGTGGCAAGTGAAGGCCAGAGCACGCTAAAACCATTGGAAGCCTTCAATGCAGAAGTTGCAATGACTTCTGCAATAATGGCAATCGAAAGATATAAAAAAGACATATTTCTCCCTATAACACCCGTTCTGCATGCTGCATCAGGTGATCCTGTTCTGACTTCAGCCAGCTTTCAGCTTGTGTAGTCGTGGGGGTTGCATATTGAAATTGGTAATCCGGCTGGTATATATCCAGCTCAAAAATCAGGTCGATTTCACGGTCATCGAGAACCACGTGCTGAACCAGACTGCTTTCATTGAGTACTTCAAAATTTTCCAGCTTAAAGGCTTTGCCTGTCTCACTGCTGCGGGTACTGTAAGTTTTAGCTTGACCCTCAGCCCCGATAGAAACCTCAAAACTTTCCACCAAGGCAAACACGGTCGGATCGACTGCTTTTAAGTCCATTTGAGCCACCACACTTTGCACTTCAGGCAAACGCGTCAGGGCATAGGCAATATGATCAGCACAAATGATCAGGCCACCATCCATTTCCAGTTCCTGACCAGATTGAACATCAAGCGCAGACTGAAGCCGCAGCCCTAAAAATAAACCGTGCTGTACCTGCTGGCGCCAGTCTTCGACATACACATTACTTGGAGAAAATTCCAGAATGCAGTTGCCAATCGCATGCAACCTGGCTGGTTCCGGCCATTGCACATGATTCTGGTAATTGGCGTAGTCTTTCACGTCCCAGGACAAGAGTTGGCTAGCGTTATCCCAAAACGTATTGCCAATCCAGCCTTGGCGTTCCTGAACAGCAGTTCCCGTCTGGCTTTTTAGACGAAGATCAATGGTAAAACTGTGCGACTGAAACCAGTACACAATGGTATTTTCATCAGTTAGGCCATTATAAAAACTGATGCTTTTACGCCGAAATGCCCCATATAAAAAGCCCGGAATAATCTCTGGCTGAGGGATAGTGGGCTTTAAAGTCTTAATCACTTCAAACAGATTCATGATGCTGTCTCCGCCTGTTCTTCAAGTCCAAAAGAGGAAAGTGGTACAGCATTTTTTAAGACCAGCTCACCGCTAGCGACGCGCTGTTTTAAATATTGAAAGGTCTGGGCGGTCTGATTAAACAGATGCTCGCCCCCGATTAGGGCAGAATATTTGGAATTTTCAGTGTGAATAACCGGTTCAATCACGGTGTCATAATTGCAGGCGCAAAACAGCGGGAATGAATAACGTTCTTCAGAGACCTTTTTCACGCGGTGCTTGGTGGCGAGATATTTACCATTTGACAGAATTTCCATCATGTCACCGATATTCATTACCAGTGTGTTTTCAATCAGGGGAATGTCGATCCATTCACCGGCTTTATTCAAAACCTGTAAGCCGGGTGCGGTGGGTAACAGTAAGGTAAAGCATTCGTAATCGGTATGTGCGCCAATGCCTTCGGCGTCTTTCACTTCCGGATTATAGGGATAATGAATCAAGCGTAGCTGACTTGGTGCATCAGTAATTTTGCTTTCAAAAAAGTCCTCACGAACGCCCAACGCCAGTGCAAAGGCAGAAAAAATCTGCCGGCTGATCTCACGCAGATGGCTGTAGTATTGGCTGACAATAGACTTGAAGTCCGGATGGTCTGGCCATAAGGTGGGCCCAAGTAAAGGACAGTCTTTTCTTACCCCCTGATAATCATAATTGACATCATAGGCTTCTTTTAAATCATAACTGTTGCCGGCAAACTGTTCTTCGCCAATCGGCACATAGCCACTATGGTTTTTTGATTTGCCAATATAGTGCTGCATTTTGGTGTCCAGATCCTGAGAAAAATAGGACTGGGTCATTTCAATCAGGGCTTTGGCGTAGTCAAAATTAAACTGGCTACCTTGCAGATAAAGAAATCCAACTTCTTTACAGGCATGATCCAGAGCATGAGCAACTTCAATACGATCGGCTAAATCCGGACTTTGCAATTTTGAAATATCAACCAGTGGGAGTACATATTGGTCTTGCATGGCAATCACCTTCATTGTTGGTCGTCCAACACAGCAATGAAAACCTCTGGGTCGTCCCAAAGGTTCTTTTCAACAGGATTATTTGCTATTGCTGACTTGGGTCATCCGTGGAATTTTCGGTAAATCTTCCAGAGCAGGGTCGAGTTCATCTTCCTGTGCATGCACCAGATAATCGACCCTTTCACGTAGCTTTTTAAATTCCGCCGTGAGCATCAGTTCAGGGCTACGCGGTCTGGGCAGATCGACTTCAAAAATTTCTTTGATTTCACCCGGATTGGCTTTTAACGCCACAATACGGTCAGCCAGCAGAATGGCTTCATCCATATCATGCGTTACAAAGATGATGGTAATGTCGATGTTTTGCCACAAGTCCATCAGATGGCGTTGCATCTTTTGACGAGTATGTGGATCCAATGCACCAAAAGGTTCATCCATAAGCAAGATTTTGGGTTCATTGACCAGGGCACGGGCAATCGCCACGCGTTGTTTCATACCGCCAGATAGCTGATGTGGATACTGGTTTTCGTATTTGTCCAGTCCAATGATATTGATCCATTCACGTGCCTGGGCTTCTGCTGTAGCGTTGCTGGCGCCTTTCATTTTCGGACCAAACATCACATTTTCTTTGACCGTTTTCCATGGAAACAGGGTATAGCCCTGAAACACCATGCCACGCTCCGGACTTGGGCCGGTAATTGGCTGGCCATCCACCAGAATCTCACCACTGCTATAAGGATCCAGACCGGCCACTACACGGCTAAAGGTTGACTTGCCGCAACCGGAAGGCCCAATCACACAGATAAATTCACGCTTATGAATTTTGAGATCAAGGGCATTTAAAACCGTACGCTCGGTTTTGCCATGACTGAATTTTTGCGTCAATTGCTTCGCTTCCAGAATCACCGGACGGCTATAAATCTTGTCAAAGTATTCTCGGGTATTAAATTCAGTGTTTTGCATCAGTTAGCTCCCGGTTTCCATTCAAATAAGCGTTGTCCCAGTTTCATTAAGATCACATCACACAGCAGACCAATCACCCCAATGATCAGGATCGCGGCAAAGACATTATCAAAGTTCTGATAACGGGCTTGCTGGGTAATGAACCAGGTAATCCCGGAGGTACTGCCGATTAGTTCTGCTACGATCAGGTAAGTCCATGCCCAGCCGAGCAGCACACGCAGATTGCGGTAAATTTCAGGCAGGGCGGCAGGAATCACCACATGCAGCAGGCTTTTGAATTTATTGGTGCCCAAGGTAAAACCGGCTTCAATCAGGCTGCGATCGACCAGACGTGTGGTATTGGCAATAATCAGGATTTGCTGGAATAAAGTTCCAATCACAATGATGGCAATTTTTGGTGCATCATTAATGCCCAGAATGGCGACAGCCAGTGCACCAAAGGCCGGAGCAGGTAAATAGCGGAAGAATTCAACAAAGGGCTCAGTCAGCTGGGAAATTTTATTGGAGAATCCACATAAAATACCGAGTGGAATACCGACCAAGGAAGAGATAAAGAACGCAGTAAACACCAGCTTGATACTGTGCCACAGGCTTTCATGAAACCAGGGCGCATTGGCCTGAGCAGGCTCTGTGGTAAAAGCTGTGATCAGTGCAATGGCAACTTCATGGGGTGCAGGCAGATAAATCGGATTCACTAGAATACCTTGCGGCGGAGCCAGACCCTGATCTACTGCTGACTGGGCAGCAGAAAAAAACAGGTTTTTATCAATACGACTATCCACCTGTAAATAGGCAACACTACCTGAATCCGTAATCTGGACTTGTGGATGCCAGATAAATGGCAAATAGCTGACTGCACACCAGATGAGAATTGGTATTAAAAACGACCCCAAGCCAAACAGCAATTTATTTCTTTGACTGAGTTCACGTGCAACGTAACTCATAGTGTTGCCCCTCAATATTACAAATTTTATAAAACGTAATACTGACTAAGCAAAATGGATGCCATGATTAACTGAAATCTTCAATTTGATGAAAGAATCTGATATTCAAAAATCATTAAAAAATAAAGTTTTTGACTTACTTAAATTAACCTTCTGGTTACGTATAAAAACATAAAACATGGCATTTTAGTCTTTATTGATTATTTTTTAACCCAAACTATTTCATATCTTTACATTGGTTTAATTCAGTTTTGTTTTTCTTTAAGGTATTGCTCACTTATTAACTCATTGAATTATAAAAGGGGAGCAATGCTAGAATTTAAAAATCAAATCGTACACGGCGCAATTTTCGATATGGATGGAACCATGTTTGATACCGAACGCTTGCGCTTTCAAACCTTGCAACAAGCTTCACGTGAGCTGATTGGCATTGAATTTTCTGAAAGTTATTTAATGCAGTGTTTGGGACTTAGTGCTCGTAGTGCAGAGCAATTGGCTAAAGAGCGTTATGGAGAAGATGTACCTTATGCCGAGATTCGTCAACGTGCCGATGTGCTGGAACTGGAGCACGTGCGTCAGTACGGCGTTCCGATTAAAAAAGGGCTATTACAAGTGCTGGAACGCCTGCGCAAAGCTGGCCTGAAAATGGCGGTAGCCACCTCAAGCCGACGTGCGATCGCAGAAGAATATCTGATCAATGCCAATGTCTATAAGTTTTTTGATGTACTGGTCTGTGGCGATGAGATTAAACAGGGGAAACCTCATCCGGAAATTTTTATCAGTGCAGCCGAAAAAATCAATTTAAGTCCGGCACAATGTCTGATGTTTGAAGATTCTGAAAATGGTCTGCGCTCTGCCTATGATGCAGGTGGTATGACAGTGCTTTTCAAAGACATCAAAACACCGAACGAGTCGATGCTGGCACAAGCCCAGTATTATTATGAAAAAGTCGAAGATTTCTTGACGGAACTGAACCAGTTTGTGCCCGTTCTAGACATGCCGGAACTGGAGACCACTTTTCCGCAAACTCTGAATCAGTTGATAGTCGGAATACACGGTTTTGGTGCAATTGGCGGCGGTTATCTGGCTCAGGTGTTATCGCATTGGGATGGATACACACGTCCACGCAAAATAATTGCTTCGACACGCAATCCACTGTATCAATCCAGCGTCAATGCTTTTGGTACTTACTGTATTCGCTATGGCCAGAATTCTTTTGACCAGCGTATTGAAAATATGAGCGTGATTGATGCGCATGATCTGGAACAGATGCAGAACATGTATATGGAATCCAGTCTTGTAGCAGTCTGTGTACCTGAGGAAGCGCTGGGTTCTGAAGCGGAGGTCATTGCACAGGGCTTATACGCACGTTATCTGGCTTATGAGCAGCAGGATCAGCCACTAACAGTTTTAATTATCCTGAATAAAATCGGCGCTAAACAACGGGTAATGCAGCAGATTCTGAATAGTCTGCGAATGATTATTGATGGACAGACAGCCCAGAAAATTATGGATCAACATTATTTCTGTGACACCGTGGTCAACCGTATGGTGTCCAAGCTGTCAGACCAGAAACTGTACCGTCAGCTGCGTATAAAATACAACATGTTCAAGCAGTATCAGCTGGATGAGGATCTGTCCATAGTTGATCTGGATGATGCTACGGCACTGAATGCAGAACAGGAACATCAGGCTGGTCTATATATTGAAGACCTGCGCCGTAATTTCCAGCCGAGTCATATCCTGCAGTCTATGGATCTGATTCTGTTTAATGCTGAAACAGATATGCCGATTTATGTTGAGAATAACAGTCCGTTACTGGCCAAAATGCGGCAGATGATTCTGGTGGATGATATTGCCAATATCCAGCTGATTAAAAACCGCTTATGGAATGGTGTGCATGCGATGATGGCCTGGTATGCCAGTCTGCGTGGACATCAGACGATTGGTGTTGCCATGTCTGATCATACAGTCAGAAAATTTATGCACCAAGCCTTAGCTCAGGTGAAGCATGGTCTCTGCTACCAGATTCCAAAACATGCCTCAGACCTTGAACGTCTGGCTCAAAGCTTTAGTGAATCCTGTGCCAATGCCTATCAGGATCCATGCGCACGTGTAGGTCGTGAGCCTCTAAGGAAACTTGAGCATAATGAGCGTGTTATGGGATCATTAGCCACCTTGCTTAAATATAGCTTAGCTTTTGATGTCGTTTTAAAAGGAGCGGTGCTCGGTTATGTCTATGCTCTCGAGCAGGGTGAATGCGAGCAGCAGGAACTTTTGATGCATTTGCAGGTTCAGTTAAGACATATGACATTAGAGCCGCAGCTCTATGAGACTTTGTATGATGAAATGTCACAATTCATCAATCAGATTATTGCTGGAAAATTATCCTTGCAAAAATTCATGCAACTGGATTTACAGCGGGCATTAAGCTAAATAAAACATTAAATAAAAAAGACCCGGAATTTTCTCGGGTCTTTTTTATGGGAATATACAATGTATTAAACAGTGCTAGCTTCTTGTTGATAAATACAGGATTGTGCAATCTGTAGCTGATCCTCCACCGACAGATCAAGATTTTCCCATTTCTGCATCTGCTGCAGGAGCCAGATAAAATCATCGACTTTCGGTTCGGCACTTTCCCCAACAAAATTCTGGATAATATTCTTGATCTTGTAAAAGTCATAGACATGCCGCTGGGCGGAACATTCAAACTGAATAATCTGATAGTCTACCAGCATGTTCCATACTTCTGATAAATCACTGCGCTGCTTTAAATCATCCTGCGCTTTTTGTACTGCCTTGATCACTGCCTCTACGGTAAATGGATGCTGTTCTGCCCATTCCTGGGTCATGGCCAAGACTTTATCGGCAACTTTTGGAATGACATTCTGGCTCGCCGCAACGATAAAGCTATAGCCTTCAAGTTTGGCCTGAATATTCCAGGGTTCTCCCACACAAAAACCATCGAATACTTGTTCCGAAATTCCTTTTACCATGGAAGGCGGTGGAGAGGTCATCAGCTGGATATTCTTGGCCAGTTGTGGATCAGTCAGCGCCAACCATTCTTTTAAACAGTAATGGTGAATTGAATATTTATAAACATAGGCCAGATTGATGGAATGATTCTGTTGTAAAGCCTGTACCAGTTTCTTTGAGGTATTCTGTTCATCATCCCCAGGCTGGATGCCGAGTTCATAGCACAAATCCTGGCGCAGGCTAATAAAAGCCTGATTCACGCTCAGTACTAGAGGGGTTTGCAAAGCCACCTGTAACTGGTCTGTACCCAGGGCAGCAGCGGGCAGCATGGCAGACAAGCAATGTGCAGCATCCAGAAAGCCATAGGCCAGACGGTCACGCAAACTAGACCAGGAGGCTTCACGGATTAAATTTATGGTTAATCCTTGCTCGGAAAAATACCCCTGTTTTTCGGCCCAGAGAATGGCGACACAATCAAGTAAAGGAATATAGCCAATATTGAGTTCAGTTTTTTCTAATGTGGACATATGCTTTTCCTTATTGGCCCAGTAACAGCTTCTGTGCATCCAGTAAGCGTCTGGCCATTTCACCAATGGTAATCCGGTGACTCATGGCATTTTTACGCAATAAAGCAAAAGCTTGCTCTTCCGTTAAGGCATGCAGCTGGATGAGCAGGGCTTTGGCTTTATCGATATCTTTACGGTCAATCAGCTTGTCCTGGGTTTCTTTTAAATCGTTCAGCAGCTTTTTATGTTTGCGGAATTGTTCAATTGAAATTTCCAGAATGCTTTCTAGTTTGGTGGGATCAATACCATCGACAATATAAGCCGTGATTCCGGCATCAATCGCACTTTTGATGGTGTCTTTATTGGAGTTCTGGGTAAACAGCACGGTCGGAAGTTCATATTGGCTGACACAGCTTTCAATAATATCCCGATGCGGATGATCCATATTCAGCAGGATCACATCTGCATGAATACCCTTAACATGTACCATATTCAGGTCATTCAGGATTAAACAGGCCACCACCTGAAAATCATGTGAAAGTAAGGATTCCTGGATGAATTGGGCGCGCTCCAGATCATCATCAATAAGAGCAATTCGTAATTTGGACATGGAATATTTTCAAGTAAGGCCTAAGGAATATTCAAGCAGGAGTAAAGCAAAAAACATGCCATTAAATTGGTGCATAAAATTCTATTTTTCTGTTCAATTTAGTGCATAGCTTTAGGGATTTCAGCTGATGGCTGATCAAAATGAAGCGTTTAGGTAGATCATCTGCCTGAAATAAGGCGTTTTCTTATTGGAAAAGTTGGCACGATTTATGCTTTTATTAAATCGTCAAAGATGACTTTCAATACTAACAACGGCCAACGATGTCCGTTCTGATCGTAATCGCACTCTCAAGGAGTGTGATTGAAGTTTCGTTCAGCACAGGATAAATGACATGGTCAGTTGTTCAGCAATACAAAACGCATCAGCGTTACAACCTTTCGTCCAGCAAGACAAGCAGCCAGGACGCGGTCTTTACAACATATTCAATCAGCAGACATATCAATGCCTAGACTTGATATGTGGCTTTTTATCATCTTTAAAAAAACAGTAATTGGAGTGCAGATATGAAAATTCTCATGATTGGGCATGGCATGGTGGGGCATAAATTCATCGAATCTGTACTTGAACAGGCCGGTGATGACGTCGAGTTGATCATTTTGGCGGAAGAGCCGCATTTGGCTTATGATCGGGTACATTTAACTGAATACTTTAGCGGCAAGACAGTTAAAGACCTCAGTCTTTGTCGTAGTGATTTTGCCGATGCTTATGGCATTGACTTACGTTTGAATACCCGCGCAATTGAGCTGGATCAGCTGAATAAAACGGTCACAACCAACCACGGCGATGTACTGAGTTTTGACAAGCTGATTCTCGCTACCGGTTCTTATGCTTTTGTTCCACCGATTCCGGGCAACGACCGTCAGAACTGTTTTGTTTACCGCACCATTGAAGACCTGGATGCCATTCGTGCGGCCAGCCTGAATGCAAAAACAGGCGTGGTGATTGGTGGCGGCTTGCTAGGGCTGGAAGCAGCAAAAGCCCTGCGAGATCTGAATCTGGAAACCCATGTGGTAGAGTTTGCGCCACGTCTGATGGCGGTACAGATTGATGATCTAGGTGGTCGTGTATTACGTTCCAAAATCGAAGATCTGGGCGTGAAAGTACATACCCAGAAAGCAACGTCGTCTATTGAAGATGGTGCAAATGCCAACCATGTCATGAAGTTCGGTGATGGCGCTGAACTGGAAACCGATATCATCCTGTTCTCGGCAGGGATTCGCCCACGTGATGAACTGGCGCGCCAGAGCGGTCTGCTGTTGGGTGAACGTGGCGGTATCATCATCAATGATTATTGCCAGACTTCACATCCGGACATTTATGCGATTGGTGAATGTGCACTCTGGGACAATAAAATTTATGGTCTGGTGGCACCAGGCTATGACATGGCGCGTATTGCAGCAAAACATGTCCTCGGTCAAGACAGTCATGCCTTCGCCGGTGCAGACATGAGTACCAAGCTGAAACTGATGGGTGTGGATGTGGCCTCAATTGGTGATGCACATGCCATGACACCGGGTGCGTTAAGCTATTTCTATGCCGATGAAGCTGCACAGATTTATAAGAAAATTGTGGTGTCAGCAGACAAGAGCAAATTGCTCGGTGCGGTGCTGGTAGGCTGTGCCAAAGAATATAACGATCTGCTGCAAATGATGCTGAATGGTCTGGCTTTACCAGAACAACCAGAAAGTCTGATTATGCCGGGCTTTGATCAGGCCACTTCTAAATCCGGCGGTAGTGGTGTCGATCTGTTGCCTGACAGCGCAACCATCTGTTCATGCAATAACGTGTCTAAAGCAGATATCTGTTCTGCGATTGAAGGTGGTGCAACTTCATTGGGTGCACTGAAAAAATGCACACAAGCTGCAACTGCCTGTGGGGGGTGTGCACCGCTGGTCACTCAGGTTTTAAAATCTGAATTACAGCGTCAGGGTGTCACAGTGAATAACCATCTGTGTGAACACTTTGCCTATTCACGTCAGGAACTGTATCACCTGGTGCGCGTGCATGAAATCAAGACTTTCTCTGACCTGATTCAGCAGCACGGCCATGGCATGGGTTGTGATATCTGCAAACCGACTGTAGCCAATATTCTGGCATCCTGCTGGAATGACTTTGTCCTAAAACCTAGCCATGCCGGTTTGCAGGATAGCAACGACTACTACCTCGGCAATATCCAGAAAGATGGTTCCTATTCGATTGTGCCACGTGTGGCAGGCGGCGAGATTACTCCGGATGGTCTGATTACCATCGGTCAGATTGCCAAAGATTATGGTCTATATACCAAAATCACGGGCGGACAACGAATTGACATGTTTGGTGCGCAGGTACATCAACTGCCTGAAATCTGGGAAAAACTGATCAATGCCGGTTTCGAGTCCGGACATGCCTACGGCAAATCCTTACGTACGGTGAAATCTTGTGTGGGTAGTACCTGGTGCCGTTTCGGAGTCGATGATTCTGTCGGCTTGGCGATTTTCCTTGAGAATCGTTATAAAGGCCTGCGTTCACCACATAAAACCAAAATGGCAGTATCTGGCTGTACCCGTGAATGTGCAGAAGCACAGAGCAAGGATGTCGGTGTCATTGCCACCGAAAAAGGCTGGAATCTATATGTATGTGGCAATGGCGGTATGAAACCGCGCCATGCTGAACTACTCGCCTCGGATCTGGATACTTCCACACTGATCAAATATATCGACCGCTTCTTTATGTTCTATATCCAGACAGCAGATCGTCTGCAACGCACCAGCGTATGGCGTGACAATATGGAAGGTGGGCTGGACTATCTGAAAGATGTCATTGTGCATGATTCACTGGGTATTGCTGCTGAACTGGAAAGCCGTATGCAGCATGTGATTGGCACTTATCAGGATGAATGGCGCACCGCGATTGAAGATCCTGAAGTACGCAAACGCTTTAAGACTTTTATCAATGCCAAAGCAGCTGAGCAGAATGACCCGAATATTCAGTTTGCGCCTGTACGTGGCCAGATTCGTCCAAAGACAGAAGCTGAACGTGATTTAAACCGTATTCCAGTGGTTGAAGCCTAAATACCACAGTCAGGGAGAATGAAAATGACAATTTTAAAAGACATGAACGAACTGAACTGGTATGAAGTCTGCAATCTGGATGAGATCACTCCGAATACCGGTGTGGCAGCCCTGATTGAAGATCAGCAGATTGCAATTTTTCGCGTGGGTCAGGAACAGCGGGTTTATGCACTCAGCAATCAGGATCCGTTTAGTCTGGCCAATGTCATGGCACGTGGCATTCTGGGTGATCTGCAAGGTGAGCGTGTAGTCGCATCCCCAATTTACAAGCAGCATTTCAGTCTGGTGACCGGTCGTTGTCTGGAAGAACAAGAGCAGAAATTACTGGTATTTCCAACCCGAATTGAAAATGGCAAAGTTCTGGTGAGTCCGACTCCACAAAAAACTTATATTTCCAGTAATGGTCAAAACACAGAGCGCTTAAAACTGGTACTGATCGGGAATGGACTGGCGGGTATGCGTTGTCTGGAAGACTTGCTGGATATGGCGCCAGATCGTTATGACATTACCGTGATTGGGGAAGAGCCATGGGGCAATTACAACCGGATCATGTTGTCACCGGTATTGTCTGGTGAGAAAAGCTTTGCCGAAATTATGCTGCATTCAGCCGACTGGTATGCTGAAAAAGGCATTCGATTCATTGCTGGGGATGCTGCCATCGCTATCGACCGTTCGCGTAAACAGGTCCACACCCAACAAGGCGAAGTCGTTGCTTATGATCGTCTGATTCTCGCCACTGGTTCCAAACCCTTCATGCCACCTATTCCGGGTGCTGAACTTGAAGGCGTGATTAGCTTCCGGGATATTCAGGATGTTAACCGCATGCTGGATTACTGCAAAACCAGGCAAAATGCCGTCGTGATTGGAGGTGGGTTGCTGGGTCTAGAAGCAGCTTATGGACTGAAGCAGCAGGGGATGAATGTAACTGTGCTGCATCTGATGGACCGTATTATGGATCGTCAACTGGATATGAAAGCCAGTCAAATGCTGAAAAAATCAATTGAAGATAAAGGCATCCGGATCATCACTGAAGCCAACACCGAAGAGCTGCTCGGTATTGATGGTCACGTGACTCAACTGCGACTAAAAGACGGGACAATGCTGGATGCCGATTTGGTGGTCTTCGCCGTCGGGATTCGACCAAATAAAACCCTGGCTGAACAGGCTGGTCTGCGCTGCAATCGTGGGGTGCTGGTGAATGACACCATGCAAACCTATGACCCGAGTATTTATGCAGTGGGTGAATGCATTGAGCATCGTGGCCAGACCTTTGGACTGGTTGAGCCATTATGGGGACAGGCCTTTATCTGCGCGACGCATCTGGCTGAACATGGCCGACTGACCTTTAAGGCACCGACTGTTCCGACCCAACTCAAGGTTAGCGGATGTGATGTCTTCTCAGCCGGAAATTTTGAACCTCAGGATGATTTTGAAGATATCGTGCTGAATGATGAAAAACGTCAAATCTATAAACGGATCATTATTCAGCAGGACAAGGTCATTGGTGCTGTGCTATTTGGCGATACCGAAGATGGGGCTTGGTATGCAGAACTGATTGCAGACCAGACACCAATTAGTAATATCCGCAGCAAACTGCTTTTTGGTCGGGATTTTGCATTAAAAAAGGCAGGGTAATCGGATCAATCTCCTCCAAACCCTCTTTGAAAAAGAGGGGAACCTCCCTCCTTTGCTAAAGGAGGGTTGGGGAGGATTAAAACTTTTGAGATATAGGAAATATTTAAATCAAACCTGTAAAAACTAGATATCAGAGATTTGGTGAAACACGTGAATTTGGATGATTAAGGAGCACAGCAGCAATGAATAGTATTCCGGTTATGGAACTACATAGCTCTACTGAATCCCAAATAAAAACTACTCAGACGACCTGTCCTTATTGTGGAGTAGGCTGTGGCGTCATCGCGCACGTAAGCCAAACCCCGATGGGTGAAAAGGTTGAGATTGAAGGCGATGTTCAGCATCCTGCGAACTTGGGCAAGTTGTGTATTAAAGGCAGTCATCTTGCCGATACACTTGGCTTAAAAACCCGGCTTCTGCATCCGATGACAGGTCGAAAAGAGCAGCGGCAAATAAGCACTTGGGATCATGCCATTTCTAGTATTGCCAATAAATTTCAGCAATGTATTGATCAATATGGACGCGACAGCATCGCCTTTTATGTCTCCGGCCAGCTTTTGACTGAAGACTATTATGTGGTGAACAAGTTTGTAAAAGGCTATCTGGGTACTGCCAATATTGATACCAATTCAAGACTGTGCATGTCATCTGCTGTGGCGGCACATAAACGGGCTTTTGGCGAAGACCTGGTACCAGCCAGCTATACAGATTTTGAGCAGACAGAAATGGTGGTTCTGGTAGGTTCCAATACTGCCTGGTGCCATCCGGTGCTTTATCAGCGCATCATGAAAGCCAAGGAAGAGCGGGATTTATTCGTGGTGGTGATTGATCCGCGCTTTACTGCAACCTGTGAAGCGGCAGATTTACACTTGCCGATTTTACCAGGTCAGGATGTCGCGCTGTTTAATGGCTTGTTGCAGTATCTTCAGCAAAATGGTCATGCCGATCTGGATTTTGTTACCCAACATACTCAAGGTCTGGAGCAGGCGCTTGCCAGCAGCTCGACAGAGTCATCACTTGAAAGCGTGGCAAAATGTACCGGTATTGCTATTGAAAAATTAACCTTATTTTTTCAGAAATTTGCACAGACCGAAAAAATCATGAGCCTGTTTTCCATGGGCGTAAACCAATCCTCTCAAGGAGTAGACAAGGCCAATAGCATTATCAACTGTCATTTATTGACAGGAAAAATAGGCAAACCCGGTTCGGCACCTTTTTCCATGACCGGACAGCCGAATGCCATGGGCGGACGGGAAGTCGGTGGACTGGCCAATATGCTGGCCAGTCATCTGGATCTGGATAATCCGCAGCATCAGCAACTGGTGCAGGATTTCTGGCAAAGCCCGGTCATCGCGCGGCAGCCCGGATTAAAAGCGGTAGATTTATTTCAAGCGGTGGAAAGCGGGAAAATCAAGGCCATCTGGATTATGGCCACCAATCCGATCGTGAGTTTGCCCGATGCAGATCAGGTTAAACGCGCTCTGGAAAAGTGTGAATTTGTGGTCGTTTCCGATATTTGTCTCGACACCGATACCACGCAATATGCCGATGTACTGTTACCGGCATTGGGTTGGGGCGAAAAAGATGGCACAGTCACCAATTCGGAGCGCCGTATTTCCCGGCAAAAGGCTTTTTTGCCGGCTCCGGGTGAAGCCAAAGCAGACTGGTGGGCCATTTCTCGGGTGGCTCAGGTCTTAGGTTTTCGCGGTTTTGACTTTAGCAATAGCCATGACATTTTTCTGGAACACGCCCGTTTATCTGCCTATCAGAATGGTTCACTTTCGCAACGCGCAGATACACCCAATTTTCGCTATTTCAACCTGCAAGGTTTAACTCATCTCGGTTTTGCGGAATATCAGAATCTGGCATCGATCCAGTGGCCGGTTTGGGATAAGCAAGAAGTTCATCAGGTTGGTCAACTATTTAGCCAAGGCCAGTTTAGTCATGCAGATGGCAAGGCCAGATTGGTGCCGACGATTGCAGCCGATCCGGTACATGCTATTTCTGCTGAATATCCTCTGATTCTAAATACCGGACGCATTCGTGATCAATGGCACACCATGAGTCGTACCGGATTATCTGCCAGTTTATCCCAGCATCGTACTGAGCCTTATTGTGAGTTGCATCCGCACGATGCGCTGAAATATGGCTTGAAAGATGCCGAGCTGGTCGAGGTGAAATCCGCTTGGGGAAGTTGTGTACTCCGTGTGCAATTTTCACAAAATATGCGACGTGGCCAGATTTTTGCACCGATTCATTGGAACGACCAGTTTGCGTCCGATGCGCGGATTGGCAAAGTGGTGAATCCGGTGGTTGACCCGATTTCTGGCGAACCAGAATTTAAGCATACTCCAGTGATGATCCAGCCATTTTATACCCAGTGGCAGGGCGTGCTGTATGTGCGGGAAGGCTTTGAGCAGCAGATCCAGACCATAATTGAAAATACGGTGTGGTGGAGCAAAATTCAAACCACTCAGGCCATCCGGTATGAACTGGCAGACCGGCGCAGGTTTTCTGACATCACCGGGCAGATCAAGAGCATGTTAGCCTTTGATGATGAAAGCTTTGAATGGCTGAATCTCGAAGATCAAACGGCGCATATCAGTCATAGTGTGGTGCTTCAGGATGGCCAGTTAATTGCCAGTTTTTATATCGCACCGGCGGCACTATTGCCAGATCGTGACTGGGTGGCTGGCCTGTTTAGACGTGAACGTCTGAGTGCATTGCATCGTAAAGCATTGCTGGCAGGTCAGGCCATGTCGATGGGAAATAGTGAAGGGGCATTGGTCTGTAGCTGTTTTAAGGTCGGTAAGAACCGAATTATTCAAACCATTAAAGATAAAAATATCACGCATGAAAAACAGGTGACTGCATGTCTAAAAGCCGGAGGAAATTGTGGTTCGTGTTTGCCAGAAATTAGAGGCCTGATTAAGGCCTGCCAGACGGAGTGCATAGAATGAAAAGAAGAGTGATGAAGACGGTGTCTTATCCGGAAACCGACGTGGTGATTCTGGCCGGAGGTTTAGCGCGGCGCATGAATGGCATCAATAAATTGCTGCACAAATTTGATGATGAAATCCAGCTGATTAAAATCCATCAGCAACTGAAGTCCCGGGCAAGCAAAGTCTGGGTCAATAGCCATCGGGATCACTCTATTTATAAACGGATGATTCCTTCGATTGATTTTTATCAGGACGATGAACCCGGCTTTCAGGGACCATTGATGGGCATGAAGAGTGCCTGGTCACATGTGGAATCTGATTATGTGCTGTTCGTGCCTTGTGATGTGACCTATATCCCCAAAAAGGTCATTTCACGTTTACATCAGGCCTTGCAACGACATCCCTTATGTGAAGTGGCGGTAGTTGAAATCAATGAAAAGGCATTGTTTCCATTCTGTCTGATGAAACGCAGCAGCTTACCCACGCTTATACAACATCTTGAAAATGATCAGCACAGTTTAAAACTCTGTTTTGCTGACATGCATATGCAGCGGGCAAGTTTTAAAAATCGTGCCCTATTTTTCCACAGTATTAATTCATTTGACGAGCTACAGCAGCATCAACAGCTTAACTTTCTTTAGCATTTAAAATGCTAAAAGCCGAATCATCATATTCTGGCTCACCAAAATATTGCTTTTTTTATTTTTCGAACAAAATTTCGGACTAAAAAAGAACAAATATTATCCATTAATATTATTTAAAAATAAATTTGTGCAAAGTTGGAACACTTATTGCTTATTCATTGTGAAGAAATAGGGCAGTAAATCAAGACTGTTAAATAACCATGCAGATCTCATCATGGACCGCAGCAATGAACAGCATGAAAGTTTTAGCATCTCGCAGTATCTTTCAGGATCAGTTTGGACGCCAGAAACGTAAGTTGCGGATCTCGGTGACTGACCGCTGTAATTTTAAATGCAGCTATTGCATGCCTGAACATCCGCAATGGATAAATAAAAAAGATTTGCTCAGTTTTGAAGCCCTGTATGCTTTTTGCGAGTTTATGGTGCGACACGGGATTGAGCAGATCCGCGTGACGGGGGGCGAACCGTTGATGCGCCAAGGCATCGTTCATTTTATTGCCTGCTTACAGACATTGAAAGCAATTGGCCTGAAACGTATTTCCATGACCAGTAATGGCCATTATTTAAAAGATTATGCTCAAGCGCTTAAACAGGCAGGACTGGACGATCTGAATATCAGTCTAGACAGTCTTGATCCAAAGCAGTTTCAGCAACTGACCCAAAAACAGTTACACCCTGTACTTCAAGGTATTTCTGCCGCACAGCAGGCAGGTTTGACCGTCAAGATCAATAGTGTGCTCATCAAAGGCATCAATGACAATCAGATTATTCCTTTGGTGAAATGGGCACAGTATCAGGCTGTAGAGCTACGTTTTATTGAATTTATGCCTCTCGATGGCGATCAGAAATGGAATCCATCTGATGTCATCAGTGAGCAGGATATCCTGAATCAACTGAAAACCGAATTTGATGTCCAGGTATCTCAAGGACAAGGCGCCAATCCAGCCCGTGGCTATTTGGTCAATGGGCAGCCTTTGGGGATTATTTCCACCATTACCCATTCATTTTGCAGTGATTGTGACCGTCTGCGCCTCAATGCCCAAGGTGAATTTTATAACTGTTTATTTGCCAGACAAGGCCTGAACCTTAAGGCAGATATCGAACAACTGGCGCTGGATCATTTCGCCACACAGACATTTCAGCACAAGCTCCACGCTTATATCTGGCATAAAGAGGCCGGCTTCCATGCGATCCAGCAATCACCAATACAAAAGCCGATCCGAAAAATCAGCATGCACAGCATTGGAGGGTAAATATGTCACTCACTCAGCAAAAATTAATTCATATCAAAATAGAAGCCTTCGGTGCGATTGAACGACAAATTCCCGCAGATTTAAATTTGCAATGCGAGTCTGAAATTCATGTTTCTGAAGTCCTGAACCAGTTGCTATCCCTCCATCCCGATATACAGCCCATGCTGGAACGTTGTGCCTGTGCAATCGGTGAAGACATTATTTCCAGACAGAATGTTTTAAATCGTGACAGTACGCTGGTGCTGTTATCGCCGGTAGCAGGAGGCTGAGATGCAACTCAAGTCACTAAAACAATTTGCCCGAATCCAGCAGACTGCTTTTAGTCTGGAGGATTTTGATGGTATCCAGCATTTTCCGGAATGTGGTGGAATCGGCATCTTTGTCGGAACAGTACGTAACCATCATCAGGGGAAAGCTGTGCGTGCCCTGAAATATACCGCCTATGCGCCTGTGGCTGAAAAAATGATTCGTGAAATTGAACAGCAGATCCAGATCAAATACCAGGTGTCTTATGTGCGGGTAGTGCACCGTATTGGTGAGCTGGAGGTTGGGGAAACAGCCATTATTGCTATGGCTTATGCGGCCCATCGTCGTGAGGCCTTCGCTGCCTGTGAGGAAGCTGTGGAACGGGTGAAGCATGAGGTTCCGGTCTGGAAAGAAGAGTTTTATCTGGATGGTAGCAGCCAGTATGTGGAAGGCTGTTGTATTCGAAAAGATCATGGACCTGAAACTAATCACTCTCATCATGCAGAAGAAGCGCATTGTCACCATCACCATGTAGCAGAACACGCTTGCCAATCACCATCTAATTAAATGCGTCCAATGAGGATGCATAAGATGAATCACTTTAAAACAGATTTTAAAAATTAGCCTGGGATGAATCATGAAAAATGTAGGGATGAAAGCAGAAAGTTACCGTACAGCAATTGCCACTGGAATCCTGCATGCACCGCCAAATTGCATTGAGCTGCTACGTAATGGCAATACTGAAAAAGGTGATGCCCTGAAAACAGCACGCATTGCCGGCATTCTAGGTGCCAAACGGACCGATGAGCTGATTCCATTGTGCCATCCATTACCGATTTATCGTGCCGATGTGGAATATGAACTGTGTGATGCACATGTCGAAATTATTGCTACTGTTGAAACCATTGGACCAACTGGTGTGGAAATGGAAGCTTTGACAGCGGTCAGTCTGGCAGGTCTGACCTTGTATGACATGCTGAAGCCGCATTGTGAACCGGAAGATTTGTCGCTGGATCAATGCAGGTTGCAGCAGAAAAAAGGCGGAAAATCACATTTTACCCGCGTACTTAAAGAAAGTCTGTCCGCTTCGGTTATTGTGCTGTCCGATACGGTTGCAGCAGGCAAAAAGCCGGACACTGCCGGACAAAACGTAATGGAAATTTTAAAAGAAGCCAATTTTGATTCTATTAGTTATCAGGTTATTCCCGATAGCCCAGAACAGCTCTTGACCCTGATTGAACAGCAGAAAAATCAGTATCCGCTGATTCTAACTGTGGGCGGTACTGGCTTAGGTCCTAAAGACCTGACCGTCGAAACCCTACAACCTTTGCTGCAACGGGAAATTCCCGGTTTAATGGAAGCTTCACGTAGTTTTGGGCAAAAACGTACCCCTTATGCAGCATTAAGTCGTGGCGTGGCTGGCTATATTGAGAACAGTCTGGTGATGACCCTACCGGGAAGTCGTCAGGGTGCGAAAGAATCTCTGATCGCGGTACTTCCGGCTTTGGTGCACTTGTTTGATGTGCAAAAAAATATCCCACATGCGGGGGGCTATCAATGAATCAGGCACTATCACATTCAGCCTGCGGTGCTGAACCGGGACTGATTTCTGTTGATCAGTCACTGCAGATGTTACTTGAGCAGACGCATATCTTGGTAACTGAAAGCCTGCCGCTTGCTCGGGCTCTGAATCGCTATCTGGCAGAGGCGATTGATTCGGCCATACCATTGCCGCTGTTTTCACAAAGTGCTGTAGATGGCTATGCGCTTTGCAGTCCAGAAAATGTTAGTGCTCACAGCACTTTTGAACTCATTGGAGAGATTCGGGCAGGGCAAAGTACTGAAATTGAACTGCGGCCAGGTCAGGCGGTCCGGATTTTTACCGGTGCCAGGATTCCAGCAGGAACTACAACGGTCGCCCGTCAGGAAATTGTCAAATGCCATGCCAATCAAATCATTATTACAACAGACCTAAAGCCTCATACGGATATACGTGATGCAGGCGAGGAAATCGCACAAGGGCAGCGTCTGGCAGATGCAGGTCAAAAACTGCATGTAGGTGCAATTGCAGCTTTGAGCATGGCAGGCGTAAAGCAGGTTTCAGTCTATCGTTATCCTAAAATTGCTGTTGTGATTACTGGAGATGAAGTCGCTTCCAGCATTGAAGACCTGAATTCCGGAAAAATCTTTGACGCCAATGCTCCACTGATTCAGGCCTGGTTTCAATCACAGGGTCAAAACGTAGATATTCTGCATGTTTCAGATAATGAGTATGAGCTGCAAACGTTAATACATCGTCTTAAAAACCAATACGACTTCATATTGACCACAGGCGGGGTTTCGGTGGGTGATTATGATTTCATTCGTCCTGTTGCCCTGGAGCAGGGTTTTGAGCAGATTTTCTGGAAAGTGAAGCAGAAGCCCGGAAAACCGATGTTATTTGCCAAGTATCGTCGAGATGATCAAGGTTACTGTTATCTCTTGGGTTTGCCGGGAAATCCGGCTGCTGTGTATGTCGGGATGCAAATCTATACGGCAACTTTACTGAATGCCTTACAAGGGCAAAAGCAGTCACCTGCATGGCTTAGTGCGGTAATGACACATGATTTGAAAGCGGATGCACGTGAACGTTTTTTAAGAATGGCTGCAGAATTTGATCAGGGTACTTTAAAGCTCAAAAGCCTGGCGAAACAGCAGTCGCATATGTTGAGTAATCTGATGCAGGCCAATTGTCTGGTACGTATTCCGGCAGCAACAGAAATCCAAGCCGGGCATGTGGTACAAGGTTTACTGATTTGAAATGCCTGTCGCAATTCTCAATATTCGAATCACATAGAATGAGAAAGATGGATTTATTCAAAGTTCTACTCACTGGCGTGCTGTTGACTAGCCCCATGCTGTATGCCGAAACAGTTAAAATATATGCCGCAGCCAGCCTGACCAATGCGATTACTGATATTTCCAGACTATATGAGCAACAGCATCGGGACATCCAGATCGTTCCGGTTTTTGCTGCGTCTTCGGTATTGGCGAAACAAATTGCGGCGGGAGCCAGCAGTGATCTATTTTTCTCTGCAGACCTGGACTGGATGAATGATCTGATCAAGAAACAAAAAATTCAGATCGGTCAGATTCGACCTTTGCTTTTGAATGAACTCGTATTGATTAGTCCTATTCAGCAAAAAAATCATTTTAAAATGTCAGCCGACTTTAATCTTGCTAAAGCCTTTCAAGGCTATCTATGTACCGGACAAATGGAATCGGTGCCTGCCGGAAAATATGCCAAGCAAAGCTTAACCCGGCTAGGGTGGTTGAATCCGCTTCGGGGCAGAATAGTCGGTACGGATAGCGTTCGTTCAACCTTGGCTTTTGTAGAACGTGGCGAATGTCAGGTCGGCATTGTGTATAGAACTGATGCCTTGATGAGTAAAAAAGTTAAAATTTCAGGAGTATTTCCAGCCAGTACACATCGTCCGATTGTGTATCCAATCGCTTTAACCCGGCAGGGCCAGAAAAATCAGGCAGCAGTCCAATTTTCTGAATTTATCCAGACGAGTCCAAGGGCCAGGCAGATTTTCCAGAAATATGGTTTTAAGCTTAAGGTAGGCTAACTGCTCATGCTTACACCAGAAGAACTGAGTGCCTTAGCGCTTTCAGCCAAAGTAGCGGGCTTTGCCACAGCGGTGTGTCTGCCATTTGCTATCGCCGTAGCATGGTTACTGGCGCGTTATGAATTCAGGGCCAAATTTCTTGTAGAGGCGATATTGCAGATGCCCATGGTGCTACCGCCGGTGGTACTGGGGTATCTTCTGCTCCTGCTGTTTGGTCATCAGGGGATGTTAGGGCAATATCTGCATGCATGGGGAATTCAGCTGATATTTAACTGGAAAGGTGCGGTACTGGCAGCAATCATTGTGGCATTTCCTTTAATGGTACAACCGATTCGTTTGTCTTTTCAAATGATCAACCGGCAATTAGAACAGGTGGCAGGATCTCTAGGCGCTGCACCATGGCGGGTATTCTGTAGCATTAGCCTGCCTCTGGCTTTGCCTGGAATTTTAATCGGTAGCATTTTATGTTTCAGCCGCAGTCTGGGAGAATTTGGTGCCACCATTACCTTTGTTGGCAATATTCCAGAAGAAACCCGCACGATTCCCATCGCCATTTATAGCCTGTTACAACAGCCTGATGGAGAAAGTATGGCTATGCGTTTGGTCATTTTATCTCTGATTCTGGCTTTTTCAGCCTTGATTGCAAATTACTGGATCATGCAGAAGTATCAAGGTAAATTGGAGGGCTAAGATGCTGAAGTGTGATTTTCAGTTTAATTACGCAAATTTCCAGCTACAGGGCAGTCTGGATATGCAGACGCAGTTGATTGGTATCGTCGGAGCATCAGGAAGTGGAAAAAGCACCTTTTTAAAAAATATTGCAGGGCTATTAAAACCATCACAAGGCTTTATTCATTTTCAGCAAAAAATACTATTTGATCATCAGCAGAAACTGAATATTCCTGTTCATCAAAGAAAAATTGCCCTGATTTTTCAGCAAGCCTTACTGTTTCCGCATCTGAATGTCATGCAGAATTTAAAATATGCAGAACAGCTCAATATAAAAAATAAAGGTAAGCAAAAATTTCTTTTCGAAGATATCGTTGAGTTACTTGAATTAAAGCCACTACTTCGGCATCGGGCGCATCAACTTTCTGGTGGACAGGCACAGCGCGTTTCTATCGGACGTGCACTTTTATCTTCCCCCGATCTATTACTTTTGGATGAACCTTTAAATGGACTGGATCAAAAGCTGAAAAACCAGATTTTACCTTTTCTGAAAATTGTGATTCATCAAACAGATTTACCCATGATTTATGTGACTCATCATGTAGATGAAGTGGCGTATTTACAGGCACAACTGCTGCATTTTGAAAAGGGAAAAATTATTTGATCCAGTACTGCACCGATTTAAACCAGCAATGACTCCGAGCAGGTCATCCTCTCGCTTTTTTGCTCATAATGCCTCAGAAACTATCTATTTTTCTCTCTATTTTAAAAAATGAAAAGTCTAATTTAAGAGCTTAAATATAAATTATTTTATATAAAACAGCATCTTATTTTATTTTAAGAATAATCTGGCATGACCTATGCATATATCTGATTAAAGTCAAAGAAGACTCAACATTTGTATGACGGCCAATGACGTCCGTTCTGATCGTTACTGATATGCCTCGGCATCACAGTGACTTAAATACGTTCAGTTCTGGTAAGGAAATGGCTATGTCTTCAAATACAAGTCTCAATAAAGCAACAAAAATAAGTCTATTTAACTTCAGTACTTCAGCGATGCGGGCCTTCCATATGAGTTGGCTCGCTTTTTTTGTCTGTTTTTTTGCATGGTTTGCCTGTGCACCTTTAATGCCCGTCATTGCCGGTGAATTCAGCCTGACCAAAGAGCAGATCGCCAATATCAATATTGCCGCAGTCGCCATTACCATTCTGGTGCGTCTGATCGTAGGGCCATTGTGTGATAAATACGGTCCGCGTAAAACCTATACCGCCTTACTGATTATTGGCAGTATTCCGGTGTTTGGTGTGGCGTCGGCCAACAGTTATGAATCTTTCTTGTTTTTCCGTTTATTGATTGGCGCCATCGGTGCCAGTTTTGTCATCACTCAATATCATACCAGTATCATGTTTGCGCCGAATGTCGTGGGAACGGCAAATGCGACTACAGCAGGCTGGGGGAATGCCGGTGGCGGTGCGACTCAAGCCCTGATGCCTTTAATGCTGGCTGCTTTGGTAATGTTCGGTGTAGAACAGGCAATGGGATGGAGAATTGCACTTCTGGTTCCGGGTATTCTGATGATCATTGTCGGTGTACTGTACTGGAAATTCACCCAAGACTGTCCACAAGGTAATTTTAAAGAACTCCGTGCTCAAGGTATTTCTGTCGGTAGCGATAAAAAAGGTGGTCTTGCCATTCTGATGCATGCCGCACGTAACTACCGTGTGTGGATTCTGTTTGGGGCTTACGCAGCCTGTTTTGGTATTGAAATTTTCATCCATAATATTATTGCCTTGTACTTTGTCGACAATTTCCAGTTTGGCTTAAAAGAGGCAGGCATGGCTGCCGGAATTTTTGGTTTACTGGCATTGTTTGCCCGCGCCTTGGGTGGCATTGTTTCGGATAAAGTCGCGATTCAAAAAGGTCTGGATGGTCGAACCAAAGTTCTGTTTGCCTTGATCATGCTGGAAGGTCTGTTTCTTATTCTATTCTCGCAAATGAATAGCGCGACCTTGGCTATTATGGCGATGACCATCTTTGCCTTGTTTACTCATATGGCATGTGGCGCTACCTATGCACTGGTGCCTTTTATCGACCGTGATGCCTTGGGTGGTGTGGCCGGTATTATTGGTGCAGGTGGCAATGTCGGCGCAGTGGCAGCGGGTTTCCTGCTAAAAGGGACGCTCGATATTCAAACCACTTTGATGGTACTGGGTGGCTTGGTGGTGATTGCTGCAAGTTGTGTGTTGATGATCCGTTTCTCTGTCGAGCATAAAGAAAAAGAACAGCGTTTATATGAACAGGCCGTGACTGAACGTCATCTGGCGGAAGTACAGCAATAACACAACACGCCCTGATATAAAATGAATTGACAAAAAGGATAGCAATATCCTTTTTGTTGTTTTTGCTAACGCAATAATAAAATGATGAGCTATATATTCAGGATAGGAAAATATTATTTAAAAAGTACAGAATGGTTGAATTTATCGAATAAAAGTAAAATCATTTATAGTTTATATGTTTAATTTAAGATGAAAAAATTATATATATTTTAATAATGATTTTTAAAAAAATAAATAAATTTAATAAGTGTAGATAAAATAAAAGCCATTTTAATAATGGCTTTTATGCTTATGGTGGAGGATTAATAAGTTTTATAAGGTAAAAACTTTCCGGATAATACGACATTCACCCGATCTCCGTTTGGATTATTCTCACGTTGAATATCCATATTGAAATCAATTGCACTCATAATTCCATCACCAAATTCTTCATGGATCAGTTCTTTAATAGTCATACCATAGACGCTGACAACCTCATACCAGCGATAAATCAGCGGATCTGTCGGCACGCTAGTTGGCAGAGAACCTTTATAGGGTACGATTTGCAACCAGGCGATGGCTTCATCAGTCAATCCAAATATTTCACCAATTTTTTCTGCCTGTTCTTTATTAAAAGCCATCTGACCCAAACATGCGGCTGTCACCCATTCTTTAGAAAGGCCTATTGTTTCAGCGACATCTGCCCATTTGATAGACTTTAAAACTTTCGCTGAAATAATCATGTCTGTCACTTGTTGACGATGGCTAATCATAATCTTCTCCAATAGCTATATTTAAAAAATGACCGCTATAGATAATGCAGAGATTGTGCCAATATAATTATAAGGATGAAATTTTAAAATAATTTATAGGATTTTTATTAGCCATTTAAAATAAATGGCATGCTATTTGCTTTTATCTATATTAAATATGGCAACGGCGCCATGACACAATTGATCTGTTTGAATAATGCAAGGCAAAGACGCCTAGGGTTGAAATAGACCTTAGGCGTTTTTTATTTGCAAACAGGCAAGTAATTTATATAAAGGGGATAAAAATATGGCTTATCTTGCTCCTGCAGAGTTTGCAAAAAAAGTGGTCGATGCCGGTGAGGCAAAACTTCATATGGCAACGCGTGATGTTTTAATTCGTGCGTTTATGGCAGGCGCAATTCTGGCATTGGCAGCAGTATTTGCCGTGACGATTGCGGTACAAACAGGGGTGCCACTGATCGGTGCGCTGCTATTTCCAGTCGGTTTCTGCATGTTGTATCTCTTGGGCTATGACCTGCTCACTGGGGTATTTGTATTGACTCCATTAGCTTGGCTAGATAAACGTCCTGGGGTAACGTGGTCACGTATTTTAAAAAACTGGGGACTGGTTTTTTTAGGTAACTTTGCCGGATGTTTAACCGTGGCCGTGTTGATGGCCGCAGTCTATACCATGGGTTTCGCCGCTGAACCGAATGCGGTCGGGGTGAAAATCGCCCATATTGGGGAAGACCGGACTTTGGGCTATGCCGAATATGGTTTTGCTGGCTGGATGACGATTTTTATCCGCGGCATGCTGTGTAACTGGATGGTGTCACTCGGGGTAATTGGCGCCATGATGTCAACCACAGTCAGCGGAAAATTTATCGCGATGTGGATGCCAATCATGCTGTTTTTCGCCATGGGCTTTGAACATTCAGTGGTGAATATGTTCCTGTTCCCATTTGCCATGATGATGGGTGGTGATTTCTCGATTACAGACTATTTCTTGTGGAATGAATTACCGGTGGCACTGGGTAATTTAGTGGGTGGTCTGGCACTGACAGGTCTGGCGCTCTATACCACGCATGTACGTACTGGCGATAAAAAAGAATTCTAATCTGAGCATGATGATTTATGCCTTGAGATTAAAGGGATCAATTCGATCCCTTTTTGAGTATTTAAAATGAATAAAAAATTAAAGATCAGCATTGGGCAATATTCTTCCGCTGGAATTAAAGCACAGAATCAGGACTTTCATGGGGTCTATATTCCGGAAGGCCATGCGCTTAGCAGTAAGGGCATTGCCTGTGCAATTGCAGACGGAATCAGCAGCAGCAATGTCAGTCATATTGCAGCAGAAACTGCTGTCAGCAGTTTTCTATCGGATTATTATTCGACTTCAGATGCATGGAGTACCCAAACTTCAGCGGCACGGGTCATTCGTGCGACCAACTCCTGGCTCTATGCACAAACCCAGCAGAGCCGCGGGCGTTTTGATAAAGATCAGGGTTATGTCTGCACCTTTAGTGCACTGATTTTGAAACAAAATAGGGCACATATCTTTCATGCTGGCGACAGCCGGATTTATCGCATTCAGGCACAAGTCATTGAACAGTTGACGGCTGATCACCGTATTTGCCTGTCATCAACAGAACATTATTTAAGTCGTGCACTGGGTGCCGACCATCGTATCGACGTCGATTATCAGCAGCTTGAATTATGTGAAGATGATTTCTTTATCTTGATGACAGATGGAGTCTATGAGTTTATTGATATGCAGCTCATATCGGAGATGCTACAACAGCAACAACATCTGGATATCATTGCCAAGTCTATAGTCGAGCTAGCCTTTAAACGGGGCAGTGATGACAATCTCACCATTCAAATCATTAAAGTGGATCAACTACCAGAGGAAAAATACTTCCAGATTAAAAGTCATGTTTTATTTCCACAACAGCTAAGTCATGGTGATCTGTTTGAAGGTTATCGGATTGATAAAATCCTGCACCAAAATCATCGCAGCAGCCTCTATTTGGCGCATGATGAAGCGACACAAAATCAGTTGGTCATTAAAACCTTGTCTGTCGATGTGCAGGATGATCTCAAAGCCGTAGAACAATTTCAGTTAGAAGAATGGGTATCGAAACGCTTAAAACATGAAAATCTGCTGCAATGTTATCCGCATAAGGGTAGCAAAAAATTTTTATTTCAAAGTTATGAATACTTGCAAGGGGAAAGCTTAAGTCGCTGGCTGCATCGTCAAAAAACAGCTTTAACTTTACAGCAGTTGCTCCCGATCATTGAGCAGGTGGCCAAGGCACTGAATGCCATGCACCGTCTTGAAATGCTGCACCAGGATGTACGGCCAGAAAATGTCATGCTGCTTGAACCTGCTGATGCTTTAAAAGTGAAACTGATTGATTATGGATCGACAGCGGTCAGAGGTCTGGTTGAACTGAATCCCAAACATGCAGACGTTCCTTTGGGAACTCTGGCCTTTATGGCACCTGAGTATTTTATTGGACACTCGCCCTCAGTAAAATCAGATCAGTTCTCGCTGGCGGTGATGAGTTATTATTTATTGACCAGACAATTGCCTTATGGGACAGACCTCGCGCGCTGCAAGACCGAAAAGGCCTTAAAGCAGGTTCGATATCATCCGCTCTATGAGTATCGACCGGATCTGCCGCATGGCTTGGACGCCATCTTTAAAAAAGCGCTTTCCATTCGCCCGGAGCAGCGCTATGAAGCACTTTCAGCCTTTATATATGATCTGAAACACCCAGATCTCAAATTTAAAAAATCAGTTTCACGTCCTATGCTTGAAAAGCATCCAGTCACTTTCTGGAAATCCTGCACAGCGATTCTTTTTTTGTTATTGCTCTGGGTGTTTGCACTATATTTTAGCCAATGAAAATAATCCAAATAAGCTGTTGAACGATTTTTTTTGACTGAAGTAAAAAATCAGATATGATTTGAGCTGAGATGTAGTCAAAATATCTATTTATTCTTATTGCAGATTTTTATATTTTTACGATGATTGACTCTGTGTTTTCGAAGATTATCCCTATAAAATAGAAAGTGCAGTTAAAATCTAAGTAAGCATAAAAACATTGGAATAATAATTGCTTATTTTTAATACCATTAGAATAAAAAGGCAGATGAGACATGAAAATTCAATTTTTTAAGCTGATTTTAATCTTGAGCAGCAGCATGGTGATGAGCCAAACCAGTCTCGCCGGAGATGGTGGCTTGCGTTTTGCTGAGAAAAATCAGGAAATAGCGGCACAAATTCAGGCCAAGAAAAAAACGGCAGAAATACAAGCGCAGTCCCTACAAGCAAAAGCCTCTACAGAAACGAAATAGTAAAATAGCACTCATCGAAGAAGGTGAGCTGTTCAGATTAGATCAGATGTATAAGATGTGGTGATGCGAAAAACTAGTCCCTAACTTTTTAATACTGAAAAAAAACTCCCCATCTATTTTAAGAATGGGGAGTTTTTTATTTTGCATCTCAGGGAAAATTACTGAATTTGTTCCTCATCCTGTCTTTCCTGACGCAGCTGATCACGTTGTCTCTGTGGATCATGAAGGCCTAATTGACCTCGCTGGATCTCACGATCCTGTTTTTCTTGAGGATCAAGTTGTTCTTCAGTGAGTTCTCCATCATTTCGATCGATTGGATTCGACATAGTCTTTCATCCTCTAAAATACTTTCTAATTTTTATTGTATGAGTGCAGCAAAATTATTCTGTGACTTTTATACCGGAGTTAGTTTTCTATCTTGTTGCTGCTGTAAGTTTAATCAATATTTTATGGGTTATTTTAATGATGGTTAAGTTAACCAAGAAAATTAAATTAATGAAATTAAGGGAATAGTAATTTAAACCTATAAACCTAATAGTTGAATATATCTCATTATTCTGGTTTTGAAATGAGAAAAACTAAATAAAATAAGAAAAATGGGTTATGCTTAAGACAGATTAAGTGTCATCCGCCTTTTGAAATTTCCGGTATTTTCCATGATAGAACTTCGCCATTTAAGAACTTTAACTGCTCTGCGGGAGCATGGTTCCCTGGTTGCAGCAGCAAGTGATTTATGTTTAACCCCATCGGCCTTGTCACATCAGCTACGTGAACTCGACCAATGGTTCGGCATTGAAGTGGTCAATCGGCGTAGTCGCCCTGTGAGCTTTTCAAATGTTGGAGAGCGGTTGCTAAAACTGGCAGATGAAATATTACCGCAAGTTCAAATTGCACAGAGTGATATCAGCCGCATTGTGCATGGTCAGACCGGACGAATTGTTTTTTCCTCTGAATGTCATAGCTGTTTTGACTGGTTGATGCCGCTACTCAATCAATACCGGATGCAATATCCGGATGTAGACCTGGACTTTGCCTCAGGTTTTGAGTCGAATCCGCATGAATTATTGCAAACTGGAGAGTTTGATCTGCTGATTACGGCTGATCCGATTGCGCTTAAAGGCATTGAATATTTTCCAATATTTGAATACGAATCACGCTTGGTTTTATCCAATACCCATCCATTAGTACGTGCGAAAGAGATTACTGTTCAGGAACTTGCTGAAGAAACGCTGGTGACTTATCCGGTGGATAAACACCGTTTGGACATCATGTCGCGTTTGTTTATTCCCGCTAATATTCTACCAAAAGCCATTCGTACCACCGACTTGACCCAAATGCTGATTCAGCTGGTGGCAAGTGGTCGCGGGATTGGTGCATTACCTGATTGGGTGGTAAATGAATATGAGCAGAAAGGCTGGGTCACTTCACGCCGCCTCGACTGTGTGGCGCCTGAAGGCTTACGTCGAACTTTATACGCCGGCTATCGCACAGAAGAAAAACAGAAAGATTATTTTGAAGGCTTCTTGAAACAGCTGGATCGGTTTTCCAAGAAAAGACAGGTCTATTACAGCTAATTTGCGAATAGTTAAATATATTTAGTCCGTTATTTTTAAAAATCCTGCATCGTCAGGATTTTTAAAAATTGATTGTTTTTCTCTCAAGGATTTCAATTTTTCTATAAGGTGATGAGGTTAATCTTGTCTACTTTAAATCAGAAAATATACAACTTCGGCCAACTTTCGAAATTAAAGAACTGGTTTGGTCGATTATAAATTTTTCTACTTATCACATTTTGCCAGGTGGAAATACATCTGTGCAGAATTAAATTACATATTATTAAATATCAGTCACTTAAAAATTAAGTTCTTGGAACTTGTGAGGATGTGGTTTTGATCTTGCAAGTTGATTTTTAATAAAAAGATTAAATAAAATGAAAAAACATACGCTGATCAGTCAATTTTTTGGCAGAAAATAACTCCGGAAAATAACAATGTTGATCTATGCTACAGCATAATTTTTAAACTGATTTCCTCTCATAAAACGGAATCACTTATACAGGACTGTATAAAATCGCCATGCACATGACAAAAATTCCTCTCAAGAAAAGCCCGCTGAGCCTCATGATTCTGTCGATTGTCTCAGGTCATCTTTATGCTGAAACTGCCGTAGAACCGGACAATCTTCAACAGCTGAATACTATTGTGATCAGCGCTGAGCAAAATGCCAATCCGCAGCAGCAATATCAGAAAGAGCTGGCTCAGGTTTCAGGAGGAACGAATTTCATTGGTGAGCAGCAATTAGAACAGCAGCGACTTGCAACCACAGCCGATGTGTTCCGTTTACAGCCAGGAATTTATGCCCAGTCTGCAGGGAATGAAGGTGCAAAAATATCGATCCGTGGCTCAGGAATCAACCGGACTTCAGGTGCACACGCATCCGGTACGCACGTCCTGATTGACGATATTCCATTTACCGGGCCGGGCGGTACAGCGTATGAACTACTAGAACCCTGGTGGATTGATCATGTCGGGGTTTATCGCGGAGCCAATGGCTTTAAGCAAGGCGGACTGGCCTTAGGTGGAACAATCAACTATAGAACCAAGACCGGCGCAGATCAGGATGGCTCTGAACTCAAATATGAAATGGGCAGCCATGGTTATCAAAAATATCAGTTTAGTACCGGCCGAAAGCTGGATCAGATGGATTATTATCTGGCGCTGACGAGTACCCAGTTTGATGGAATTCAGGATCATGCTGAAGGCGATGGTAAGGGTCTGGCTTTTAATTTGGGCTATCAGATCAGTCCGGATATCGAAACCCGTTTTTATGCTCGTTACCGTGAGAGCAAGCATTTAACTCCAGGACGGATTACACAAGAACAGCTCAAAAATGATCCTGAAGCAGCGAATAGCTTTAATTTAGCGGTAGATGCCAAACGGATTCAGCCGGGCAGTACTTGGCTGGCCAATACCACGACCTGGAATTTACAGGATGATGCAAAACTGACTGGCAGTCTGGCTTATCATCATTATCCGCTGGATTTACGTGAAAGCAGTTATCGTACCAATGTCGATTATGAAGATATTACAGCGCGCTTCCAGTATGAAAAACCTTACCAGTTTCTAGGTCTGGAGCATCAGGGGCGTATTGCCTTGCGCAGCACGACTCATCGTCCGGACAGTGGTGTAACGGAAACCATCCGACGTGATACGACTATTGATGGAACTTTGTATCCGGCAGATACCGTTACCCGCCGTTATACCTATCGCGGTTCAGACAACGTCCTGCAATTTGATCAGGAAACCACATTAAATGATCAGTTCAAATTAGATTTGGGACTGGCAGCGGTGTATACCCATCGGGAAAGTGAAGTAACTTATCCTGTGGCGAGTCCTGAAGTCAGCCGTTATGAATGGAATTTTGCACCACGACTTGGTTTGACCTATCAGCCGAATGAGTCTGTGCAATGGTTTGCCAATTTAAGCCGCAGCATTGAGCCAGCACATCCTTGGGCGATGGCTTGGTCTTCACCGTATTATTTTGACAGTGGTGTCGCTTCTGGCCGGGTGCGCGCGCCAATCTATTTGGACACGCAAACCGCCAATAGCTTTGAACTGGGTGGACGTGGACAATCAGGCTTTGGAGATTGGGCACTGAGTTATTATTATTCCAAAGTGAAAAATGAACTGTTAACCTCTGAAATGATTAAAACCTATGAAGATGGATCGAATCGACCTTCAGAGCCAATTGCTGTTGAATCGAATGCCACGCCAACGATTCATCAAGGGGTGGAGCTAAGTCTAGATACGCCATTGCATGAATCCCAATATGGCGAACTGCGTCTGCAACAGGCTTATACCCTTAGCGATTTCCAGTACAAAAATGATCCATTGTTTGGCAAGAACCAGTTGCCAGGAATCCCTAAACATCTGTATCAGGCTCAACTAAGTTATGCCTTGAATAATGGCCTCTATATTGGTTTGAATACCGAATATGCATCGAAGATGGCACATGATTATGCCAATAGCCGATTCAGTGATGACTATCAGATCTGGGGCATTGACGTGGGTTATGCACCAGAACATCAATCGTGGAAAACCTGGATCAACTTTAAAAATATCAAGGATGAGAAATATGCTGCGGTCGTGATTCCTGGTCTGAATGATAAAGGTGCTGATGTAGCGCGATCTTCACCAGGTGAAGGTTTTTCTACTTATGCCGGTGTGTCATTTAAATTTTAATTTTTAAAATCAAAAAAAGAGCGGTGAAAACCGCTCTTTTTATTTATTGATAGAAAAGGTTTATCAGGTTTCTAAAATTCCGGTAACGCCTGTCACAATCATATCGATGGCAATCGTACCAATCAGAAGCGCAGCAACACGACCGACAATATCGACATACAGGTCAATGTAGTTGGAATATTTATGTTGTAAATGATCATGCAGATATTTCATCAGGATCAGCAGGCTACAAGTCAGAAACAGCGTAGAAAAAATCACCAGAATGGTTTGCATCAAACTGAGCTGTATGCCGGTGATCACAGATGCCGAAATGGTACCCGGACCGATCATAAACGGCATGGCAATCGTGCCCGCCAGATGACTGGGCGCTCCACGCATCACGCCAATCGTATCAGCACCTTCAAAGACATAACGATAGCCGATCACCAAAAAGATAATACCGCCAAAAATCTGGAAGGACTCAAACCGTACATGCAAGACTTCATTAAAGAAGGCTTCACCGGTTTTTGCAAAAATGATGAACACAATAAAGCTGATCAGACTGCCTTGAATCAATGCCATGTTGAATACTTTTGCATCGGAATTACGGATAATTCCGAGCATGTAAATACTCATCAAAAATGGATTGAGCAGGGAGAAAAACAGGGCAAAGGCATTCAAACTTTCTGACATCATTGAGTCCTTACGTAGTTGAGAGATCCTAGATTTCACGATCCGGGAACAGCGGACGTTTACCTGGGCTAATACGGTTAATATGTAGATACATCATATGGCGTTCATATTTATCCAGGATGTCATTGATCACCTGTTCCTTACTGTAACCGACCAGATCGTTTCCCTGAGAGCCTTCAAACAGATAACTTTCCAGACGATAGTAATAACGTTTGGTTCGTTTACCACGTGAACTGAAATTTGGCGTGTCATAGCGTACCGGCCATATTTCATAGACAAAGTTTTCTTCTTCACCGAGCTGAATGGTCAGATCAAGGTGATACAGTTCAGGTTCTTCCTCAAGCGATTTTTCCTGAATATTTACTTGAATGCCTTTGTCAATTAACTCGGTTGCAACGGCCTCAATGGCTGGTTTGCAAACATTATCCAGCATGGTCCGGGTCTGGGACAGGCTTGGATGCAGCATGACCCGGCTCAGACGCTTCTTCCAGTTCAGGATATCCACATTACCGACCACAGGCGCAGCATTCAGACTGGTACTGGCCTGCCGAAAATCCTCCAGACGCAAGGACTTATACAGTCCGGCCATCACAAAGAAAATCACGAAACTAAAAGGCAGGCCCATAATAATCGTGGTGTTCTGTAATGCTGTTACGCCATTCGCCATGAGCATTGCCAAAGTCAGCAAACCGATGGCAATGGCCCAGAACACACTCAGCCAGCGCGGTGAATCATGTTCAATATTAGTGAATTTGGTGGTGAAATTTCCCAATACCAATGCCCCCGAGTCCGCTGAGGTCACATAGAACAGTAAGCCGGTAATGGTGGCGACACCTGCAGTAAACATAAAGCCTGGATACTGCGCCAGCAGATCATAAAAACCATGTGCCGGATTTTCTAAAACTGTCGTAGCAAGTTGAGTATTACCATCAAAAATCACGCTGTATAAAGCACTGTTACCGAAAATAGACAACCAGGTCAGGGTAAATAACAGAGGAATAACCAAAGTCCCGGTGACAAATTCGCGAATGGTACGACCACGGGAAATACGGGCCAGGAACAGACCAACAAAAGGTGACCAGGCGATCCACCATGCCCAGAAGAACAGGGTCCAGCTATTCATCCACTCTTTCGGTTGCTCAAAAGGAAAACTGGTTAAAGAAAGTTTCGGGAACTGGCTGATATAGTCACCAAAATTTTGAATCAAGGCGGCTAATAAAAACTCGGTATTTCCTACAAACAGAATGAATAGCAGCAGCCCAATTGACACATAGATATTAATCTCAGACAGGATCCGGATGCCTTTATTGACACCGGCAGTGACTGAAATAATAGTAATAATCACAGCAACGGCGATGAGTGCGGTTTGAATCCAGATATTTTCCGGTAAATCAAACAGCACATGCAGGCCGTAATTTAATTGCACAACGCCAATCCCGCATGTCGTGGCAATCCCGAAAATTGTGCCGAGTACTGCAGCCGTATCCACAGTATGGCCAATTGGACCATTAATTCTTTTTCCGAAAATAGGATAGAGTGCTGATCGAATGGTGAGCGGTAAATTGTAGCGATAGCTGAAATAACCTAGCGCGACCCCAATCAGTGCATACATACTCCAGCCGGTTAAACCGTAGTGAAACAGGGTCCATACCATGGACTGGCGCGCAGCTTCGAAGGTTTCACCTTCGCCTACAGGCGGATTTATATAATGCGAAAGCGGTTCCGCCACTGAGAAAAACATCAGGTCAATCCCGATTCCGGCAGAAAATAGCATCGCCGACCAACTCAGCAGGCTAAATTCTGGTTTGGAATGTTTAGGGCCGAGTTTAATCTCGCCATAACGTGAACAGGCAATAAAGACGATAAATACCAGATACAGCGTTGCCGCTAGCAGGTAATACCAGCTAAAGGTACGACTGACCCAGTTTAAAATATTGATAATGACTTGATTGGCTTGTTCATTAAATAAAATGGTAATGATAGAAAACAGCAGAATAAGCGTCGCCGAAAAATAAAAAACTACTTTATTCAGACCATCTTGCATCTCTTCATTTTTCTTTTGCATAAATCCATGACCATCGTGTTGTTGCCGGATGATCTACAGTGCAGTGTGATTTAAAAGCAAAAGCCTGCGGTAAAGCTTCCTTGTTTTCGTGAATTACAAACTTTTGCAAATCCAAAACAAACTGCGCTGTACATCAAGGGTGAGCTGGCACTATAATTTTTATTAATTGAACGTTCAATTAAAAAAGCGTTTATGAATTGTTACATCATTCAGCTATTTGCTTTAGCAGAGTGATTTTTTATTGTTACATCCGTTATTCAGGTTAGTCCTATGCCAAAAGTTGGTATGCAACCGATCCGTCGCCAGCAACTGATCGATGCCACCTTAGCTGCAGTGAATGAGCTAGGTTTTGCAGAAGCTTCAATTAGTCAGATTGCTCAGAGGGCAGGTGTCTCAACCGGCATCATAAGTCATTATTTTCAAGGTAAAAATGGCTTGATTGAAGCCACAATGCGTTACTTATTGCAGCAATTGGGTAAATCTGTTGCACAGATAAAGATACAGGTTGATGACTTACCGGAGCAGCGCTTGTTAGCGATCGTACGTGGTAATTTTGCTGCTCCACAAACGGATAAGGCGGCCATGAAAGTCTGGTTGGCGTTCTGGGCTAGCAGTTTGCACCAACCTGAATTACACCGTTTACAGCAGATCAATCATTACCGTTTACATTCCAATCTTAAATACGAATTCATGAAAAGGTTAAATAAAGACCAGGCAGAGAAAGCCGCTCAAGGTCTGGCAGCATTGATTGACGGATTCTGGTTAAGAGGTGCTTTGGTAAATGGCGAAATTGACCCAGAACTGCCGATTGAACTGTGTAGTGAATATATCCGGCAACAACTCAAATAATCCACCTGCGAGGAGATTCCATTGACAACATTCAAACTGCAACGTCCTTATATTCATGGACAATATGTCGATGCAACGTCCAATAGCACGTTTCAAACGATTAATCCTGCAACTGGCGAAGTTCTGGCAGACGTGCAGGTATGTACACAAGATGATATCGATCGCGCTGTTGAATCGGCACAGCAAGGCCAAAAAGTCTGGGCAGAAATGACGGCGATCCAACGTTCCCGTATTTTGAACAAGGCTGTCGCTATTCTTCGCGAACGTAATGACGAGCTGGCGCGTTTAGAAAGTCTCGACAGTGGTAAAGCTTTCAGTGAAACATCCACCGTCGATATTGCGACAGGTGCAGATGTACTCGAATACTATGCAGGTATTTTGCCAGCATTAGAAGGCCAGCAAATCCCGCTCAGAAGCAGTTCGTTTGTTTATACTCGCCGTGAACCTTTGGGTGTGGTTGCCGGGATTGGTGCATGGAATTATCCGGTTCAAATTGCCTTATGGAAATCTGCACCTGCACTGGCAGCAGGCAATGCCATGATCTTTAAAGCCAGTGAAGTGACGCCTTTAACTGCATTAAAACTGGCAGAAATTTATACTGAAGCAGGTGTGCCGCATGGTGTCTTTAATGTGGTTACCGGCAGTGGTGAAATTGGTGGTTATCTGACTTCGCATCCTGATATTGCCAAAGTGTCGTTTACCGGTGGCGTTTCTACCGGCAAAAAGGTCATGGCGCAAGCTGCAAATTCTAGCCTGAAAGAAGTCACGATGGAGCTGGGCGGTAAGTCTCCGCTGATTATCTGTGAAGATGCCGATCTGGATTTGGCGGCCGATATTGCCATGATGGCCAATTTCTATAGTTCCGGTCAGGTGTGTACCAACGGTACTCGCGTATTTGTGCCTTTGGCATTGAAAGCAGAATTTGAAGAAAAGATTTTGCAGCGTGTTGAACATATCCGTATGGGTGATCCACTTGATCCTGAGACCAATTTTGGTCCAGTGTCCAGCTTCTCTCATATGGAAAAAGTGCTGGGCTATATTGAACAGGGCAAGATCGAAGGTGCACGCTTATTGTGTGGTGGCGGCCGTGCTGAGGATGGACAGTTTGCCCAAGGGGCTTATGTCCTGCCAACCGTATTTACCGACTGCCGCGATGACATGACCATTGTACGTGAAGAAATCTTCGGTCCAGTCATGAGTATTCTGAGTTATGACACCGAGCAAGAAGCCATTCGTCGTGCCAATGATACCGATTATGGTCTGGCCGCAGGTGTCGTCACACCAGACTTAGCCCGTGCACACCGAATTATTCATCAGATCGAAGCAGGTATCTGCTGGATCAATACCTGGGGTGAATCACCTGCAGAAATGCCGGTTGGTGGTTATAAACATTCAGGTGTTGGCCGTGAAAATGGGCTTGTGACCTTACAGCATTACACCCAGACCAAATCGGTTCAGGTCGAACTCAGTCCTTTCCAGTCTGTATTCAGCGCATAAGGGGGATTTGATGAATTACGACTATATTATTATTGGCGCAGGTTCGGCAGGAAATGTGCTAGCAGCGCGTTTAACTGAAGATCCGGATGTAAAAGTCCTGTTGCTGGAAGCGGGTGGACCAGATTATCGTCTAGATTTCAGAACACAAATGCCGGCTGCATTGGCTTATCCATTACAGGGACGACGCTATAACTGGGCCTATCTGACCGACCCCGAACCTCATATGAATAATCGTCGTATGGAATGCGGGCGCGGAAAAGGTCTGGGCGGTTCTTCATTAATTAACGGCATGTGTTACATTCGCGGTAATGCCATGGATCTGGAACAGTGGGCCAGCCTGAAGGGGCTAGAACACTGGAGCTATGCCGAATGTCTGCCGTATTATAAAAAAGCTGAAACGCGCGATATTGGCGGCAATGATTATCATGGTGATTCTGGACCGGTTTCGGTGGCAACACCTAAAAATGGCAATAATGAACTGTTCCATGCCATGGTCGAGGCAGGTGTACAGGCCGGTTATCCACGTACTGATGACCTGAATGGCTATCAGCAGGAAGGTTTTGGGCCGATGGACCGTACTGTAACGCCGCAAGGCCGTCGTTCCAGTACAGCACGTGGTTATCTCGATATAGCCAAAGGCCGGGATAATCTCACGATTATTACCCACGCCATGACCAACCGTATTCTGTTTAATCGTAATCAGGCGATTGGTGTGGAATATTTTGAAGGACAAAATACCTTACAGCCGATTCAGGTCTTTGCAGACCGTGAAGTATTGCTATGTGCAGGTGCAATTGCCTCGCCGCAAATCCTGCAACGCTCCGGTGTAGGTCCGGCCGAACTGTTAAAAAGTCTGGATATTCCTGTGGTTCAGGATTTGCCTGGTGTGGGTGAAAACCTGCAAGACCATCTGGAAATGTACCTGCAATATAAATGCAAAAAACCGGTTAGCTTATATCCGGCACTCAAGTGGTATAACCAGCCGATGATTGGCGCTGAATGGTTATTTTTAGGTAAAGGTATTGGAGCCAGCAACCAGTTTGAAGCCGGTGGTTTTATCCGCTCTTCCGACGAATTTGAATGGCCCAATATCCAGTATCATTTCCTGCCTGTGGCCATTAATTATAATGGCACCAATGCCATTCATGAACATGGCTTCCAGGCTCATGTGGGCTCTATGCGTTCGCCGTCACGTGGCCGTGTTCGTCTGAAATCCAAAGACCCGTTTGAACATCCAAGTATTCTGTTTAATTATATGAGTACCGAGCAGGACTGGCGTGAATTCCGCGATGCCATCCGCATTACCCGGGAAATTATGCATCAGCCGGCATTGGATCCCTATCGTGGTGAAGAAATCAGTCCGGGAAAACATCTACAAACAGATGCTGAAATTGATGAATTTGTTCGTAATCATGCAGAAACCGCGTATCATCCATCGTGTAGCTGTAAAATGGGTGAGGATGACATGGCGGTTGTCGATGGTTATGGACGCGTACATGAAATGCAGGGTCTGCGTGTGATTGATGCCTCGATAATGCCTTTGATCATTACCGGCAACCTCAATGCAACTACGATTATGATCGCTGAAAAACTGGCAGACCATATTCGTGGCAAACCTCCTCTTGCGCCTTCATCTGCACCTTTTTACAAGGCGCCTCGCGCTTAAATCATGGTTTTATTCCTGTCGTCTAGTAAAGCAGGAGTAAAACGAATTTCAATTTTTTCCCCAAAACGGAGATAAAATCTCGACTGCTTTCGTTTTATCTCCGGCTTTGCTTAATACAATTTATATTTTATGAAAATATTCAATCAAACAGTGCTGTTTGGCTGTGCTGCTGTTTCAAGTTTTTACTGTTATGCTGATGATGCGGAAGTAAAAAAAATAGAAGCAAGCGGAAACTTGAGTGTGGTCTCCAAGTACGTCTCCCGTGGTTTGACCAATGCACCTGAAAATGACGACGTTGCTGTACAGGCTGCATTGAATCTGGCTTATGGCAATTTTTATGTTGGATATTGGGGATCTACGCTTGGATACTCTTATGCAGAAGTGCAGGGGCGTCCGGGACATCGTTCAGACAAATTCGAGCATGATTTTCTGCTGGGTTATACCTATAGCAGCGAAAATTATGACTGGGATTTATGGAATGCGACCTATTATTATCCGGGCGGTGAGAACACCACTGGAAATGAGTTGGGCTTAAATGTAAGTCGTGCGTTGAATGATCAAACCAGTATCGGCGCCAGCGTATCGACCTATCTGTATGATGTGGCTTATGCCAATCAGGGCGATACTTTTTATACGCTTAACCTGAACCATCAGTTGAATGATCGTCTCAATGCCAGCATTACAGCAGCAGGAAGCTATTTTAACGATGAAGGCAAATATGAGGGCGGTGAACTGGGCGATACCGAAAAGCAGTTTGCCTTTCGTTATGCTTCTGCCGGACTCAGTTATGCGCTTTTACCGCAGTTGAGTGTGTCAGGTGAATATATCTTTGGCGGTTATGACCGCTATGATGACAAGCAGCGTAATCTTGCAGTATTTGCACTGAGTTATGATTTTTAAAATTATGAAATCATTCAGACTAGGCGGGTGAAAATCTGCCTTATCTGCAACTTTGATTAATAGTATAAGCCATGACTTGAAGTTGATTCATGCTCCGGCAGCTCAGGAAAGACTGAGGATCTGGTTTAATCTGCCAGAATTTCAGACAAATATTATCAATTTCATAAAATAATTCTATAATAGCGCCCATTCTCGGCAGCGTTATCCAGACACTTCGTCAAATGGTATAACCTGACCATTTTCTATTTTTCATTCAAGTTCTCCTCCGTGAACCGGCTTGTATATTCAGATTCAGCATCTTATCTGTCCGTGACGGCACATAAGAATATTTAGGTATCCACATGGAAATTAAGGTCAATTATCTCGATAATCTTCGTCAGGAAGCCAAGTTCGATGACTTCACGGTAATCGCCGATCAGCCGATCCGCTATAAAGGCGATGGTTCGGCACCCGGCCCATTCGATTATTTTCTGGCATCTTCAGCTTTATGTGCGGCTTATTTTGTCAAAGTCTATTGCGCGGCACGTGATATTCCGACCGACAATATCCGCCTATCTCAAAACAATATCGTTGATCCTGAAAACCGATATAAACAGATTTTTAAAATTCAGGTGGAACTACCGGCTGATATTTCTGAAAAAGACCGCCAGGGAATTTTACGTTCGATCGACCGTTGTACCGTCAAAAAAGTAATTCAAACCGGTCCTGAATTTGTCATTGAAGAAGTAGAAAGTATCGATGCAGATGCTCAGGCCTTGTTAATGCCAAGTCTGGCTTCTGACCATACGACTTTCATTCCGGGTAAGGACCTTCCGCTGGAAGAAACGATTGCCAATATGTCTGCCATTCTGGCAGGCCTTGGCATGAAGATTGAAATCGCGTCTTGGCGTAATATCGTGCCGAATGTGTGGTCGCTACATATCCGTGATGCGCAGTCACCAATGTGCTTTACCAATGGTAAGGGTTCGACCAAAGAAAGTGCGCTGGCATCTGCCTTGGGCGAATTTATTGAGCGTCTGAATTGCAACTTTTTCTATAACGACCAGTTCTGGGGTGAAGATATTGCCAATGCAGAATTTGTGCATTATCCGGATGAAAAATGGTTCCAGCCAGGTCCAAATGGCGAGTTGCCAGCAGAAGTTTTAGATGAACATACCCGTGAAATTTATGATCCAGAAGATGAGTTATTGGGTACCCATCTTTATGATACTAATTCGGGGAACAAGGCTCGCGGTATCTGTTCATTGCCATTTGTACGTCAGTCTGATGGTGAAACCGTTTATTTCCCGTCGAATCTGATCGAAAACCTTTACTTAAGTAACGGGATGAGTGCCGGCAATACCTTGGCTGAAGCGCAAGTACAATGTCTGTCTGAAATTTTCGAGCGTGCTGTTAAACGCGAAATTCTGGAAGGTGAACTGGCACTACCGGATGTGCCTGAACATGTTCTGGCAAAATATCCAAAAATTGTTGAAGGCATTAAAGGCCTAGAAGAACAGGGCTTCCCGGTTCTGGTCAAAGATGCATCTTTAGGCGGTCAGTTCCCGGTCATGTGTGTCACCCTGATGAACCCGCGTACTGGCGGTGTATTTGCCTCATTCGGTGCCCATCCTAACTTTGAAGTGGCATTAGAACGCAGTCTGACTGAGTTATTGCAAGGCCGTAGTTTTGAAGGTCTGAATGATCTGCCAAAACCAACCTTTAGCAGTAATGCCGTGACTGAACCAAATAACTTCGTCGAGCATTTCATCGACTCGAGCGGTGTAGTGTCTTGGCGTTTCTTCAGCGCGAAATCAGATTATGATTTTGTCGAGTGGGATTTCACTAATAACGGTCAAAATTCGAATGCGGACGAAGCTCAGGAATTATTCACGATTCTGGAAGACATGGGCCATGAAGTTTATATGGCGGTGTATCAGCATCTAGGTGCAACAGCTTGCCGTATTCTGGTACCGGGCTATTCGGAAATTTATCTGGTAGAAGATCTGGTTTGGGACAATACCAACAAGGCTTTGTTATATCGTGAAGATATCCTGAATCTGCACCGTCTGGATGATGAACAATTGGAAGCATTGGTTGAGCGTCTGGAAGAAGCAGATGAGGATGACTATACCGAAATCAAAACCTTGATCGGTATCGAGTTCGATGAAAATACTGAATGGGGCCAACTCACTATTCTTGAACTGAAACTACTGATTTATGTGGCTTTGCAGCAATTTGAAGAAGCCAAAGATCTGGTTGAGCAGTTCCTGCAGTTCAATACCAATACCGTTGAACGTGGCCTGTTCTACCAGTGCATGAATGTCGTTCTGGAAGTCATTCTGGATGATGAAATGGAACTGGAAGATTATGAACACAACTTCCGTCGTATGTTTGGTGATGCCCGTATGGATGCCGTTTTAGGTTCAATTGAAGGAACAGTCCGTTTCTATGGTTTGACCGAAACCAACATGCAGCTTGAAGGGCTGGATCGTCATCTACGTTTAATTGACAGCTATAAGAAATTGCATGCAGCGCGTGCCAAGTTTGTGGCTCAGCAATAATCCATAGAAGAATGACTAAAATTTTTCGTCATTTGTTTTAAATCTTAAAAAATGGCTTACTCGGTTTCGAGTAGGCTATTTTTATCTCTGACCCTATATGCAATCTTTTCTATTTTTCTATTTTTCTATTTTTCTATTTTTCTATTTTTCTATTTTTCTATTTTTCTATTTTTCTATTTTTCTATTTTTCTATTTTTCTATTTGAAAATTTATTAATCCCAGCTCCCGAGGGAACTGGAATTACCTAAAAAATTAAAGTGAAGTGTTAATACTAACTGCTTCAAGAGTGGGTATATGAATGTGAGAAATAGATGTATTTTTCTCATTCACAGGAATTACCTTACATATTCGGGTAATTCGGACCACCACCACCTTCCGGTGTCACCCAGGTGATGTTCTGGGAAGGGTCCTTAATGTCACAGGTCTTGCAGTGCACACAGTTGGCTGCATTGATCTGGAAGCGTTTCGAACCGTCATTATTTTCCATGATTTCATAAACACCTGCCGGGCAGTAACGCTGTGCAGGCTCATCCCATTTCGGCAGGTTCACTTCCACCGGAATAGAGGCATCGGTGAGTTTCAGATGCGCTGGCTGGTTTTCTTCATGGACCGTGTTTGATACAAACACCGAAGACAAACGGTCAAAAGTCAGCTTGCCATCCGGTTTTGGATAGGTCGGCTTGAAACTTTCAGCTGCCTGGGTTTTTAACGCAGCATGATCTTGAACCAGATCGTGCAGGGTGAACGGCACTTTAAACACGTTCTGGTCGATAAAGTTAAAGGCACCCCCGATCCATTGACCGAACTTGTGCATTGCCGGACCAAAGTTACGCGAGTTATAGAGTTCTTCTTTTAGCCAGCTGTTGTTAAACTTGTCGGTATATGCGGTGAGTTCTTTCACAAAGAAATCTTCACCCTCTACAACACGTGCCACCGCCAGATCACCGCCTTTTTCTACACCGGCAGCAATCGCTTCAAATACCGCTTCACCGCAGAGCATGCCGGATTTCATCGCCGTATGTGAGCCTTTGATCTTGGCAAAGTTCAGGAAGCCGGCATCATCCCCAATCAACGAGCCACCCGGGAAGGTGAATTTTGGTAATGAGTTAAAACCACCTTTGGTCACAGCACGCGCACCATAAGAAATACGCTTACCGCCTTCCAGATATTGCTTGATCAGCGGATGGGTTTTCCAGCGCTGCATTTCCATGAACGGATACATGTGCGGGTTGGTGTAGGACAGATCCACGATCATACCCAGAGTCACCTGGTTATTCTCGGCGTGGTAAAGCCACCAGCCACCTGAAGAACCGGTTTCATTCAATGGCCAGCCGGCACCATGCATCACCAGACCCGGTTTATGCTTGGCAGGATCGATTTCCCAAAGCTCTTTAATGCCGATACCGTAGTGTTGCGGATCAGCGTCCTTGTCCAGGTTGAACTTCTGGATCAGACGTTTACCTAAGTGACCACGACAGCCTTCAGCGAAAATTGTGTATTTGGCATGCAGTTCATAACCCGGGGTAAAGTTATGCGTTGGTTCGCCATCTTTACCAATACCCATATCACCGGTTTGGATGCCTTTGACTGTACCATCGGCATGATACAGAATTTCAGACGCGGCAAAGCCCGGAAAGATCGACACTTCCAGTTCTTCCGCTTTCTGGCCTAACCAGCGCACCACATTACCGAGTGAGATGACATAGTTGCCATCGTTATGCATGGTTTTAGGTACCATCCAGTGTGGTGCTTCTTGTGATTTTTCATCTGACAGCAGGAAGAAGGTTTTATCTTCGGTCACTGGTACATTGAGAGGCGCGCCTTCATCTTTCCAGTTCGGGAACAACTCGTTCATGGCACGTGGTTCAAGCACCGCGCCCGAGAGAATATGTGCACCGACTTCAGAGCCTTTTTCCACGACACACACGGACAGATCATTTAAATTGTTTTCAATTGCAAGTTGACGGATTTTGATCGCAGCAGAAAGACCCGCAGGGCCTGCGCCTATGATGACGACGTCAAACTCCATCGATTCTCTTGTTATATCTTCCATAATATAAAATCCAATTTCGCTATACGATATTTATAGCATTATCTAAATCGGTTATGAAGCTTATTTTTGATCTTTTTATTTGGAATAGGAATTTATCTTTTTTAAATCTTATCTATTTCGCAGCATTAAAAAGGTTTGCTGAGAATTCTGGATAAAGGAAGAAGATGTGTAGATTGGGTATTCAATAAAAGAGCGACTTAATGTCGCTCTGATAATTAATTTTTTATATGTTATTGAGATTCATTGCAATATTATTCACCATGTGAATCAGACGCGGTCCAATTTCATTTTCCAGTTTTTCCTGATTTAACAGATAACTTGGGGCACCACAGTTAAACGTTAATATCCCATGTTTGGGGTGAACCAACGGAACTGCCACGGAATTCACATCCTTAGCCCAGTCACCTAAAGACAGACAGTAGCCATAATCCTGATAATCACGGATTGCACGTTCCAGATTACGCTTGATGGTTGGCCACTGATCTTCGTTTCTTTTCTTGATGGCATCAAATAAATATTCGCGTTCCTTCACATCCATCGCTGCCAGACAGGCCCGTCCCATGGCACTGCTATGAATCGGTAAAGTCGAACCGACAGGGCGGCGCATGGTTAGCGTCGATTCTGTATGTACCACTTCCAGATAAATCATGCTCAAACGGTCACGGGTAGCCATTGCCACAGGGGCTTGGGAATAACGGGACATTTCTTCCATAAACGGATAAGCCTGAGTCCGCGCAGAAATATTACTCAAAGCTGCATAACCCAAAGCCAATACGCCAACATCCAACAGATATTTCGTGGTATTCGGTAGTTGTTTTAAATAACCTAAAGAAACCAGGGTGCTGGTAATACGGGCCACAGTTGGCTTGGGTAAGTTGGTTAATTGTGCAATTTCCTGATTGCCAAGCAATTGATTGGTCGCTGAAAAGCAACGTAAGATTTCCAATCCACGCGCAATAGACGCAATAAATTGAGGATTATTTTCTCTATGAATATGTGAAATCGGATCTAAACGGATTTCATCAAAGTTGGGAATTTCACCAGTTTTATTTTTTGTCATGGTCAGGGCAATTAAAGTTAAATTAATGAATATGATAGCAACATAATTTCACGATACAAAATAAAACACTTCTACAAAAGATAAAATATAGGAAAAAGTGCCGAAATTATTTGTGGTCGAAAAGAATCCTGTTACCCAACTTTGAAGACAATATAAAATCATCTAGTTTTTTAGGTTTAACACGTAGCCAATACATTTAAAAAGTTTCGATTTCTCCGAAAGAGTCAGTGACCGATAAGTATTACAGCAAGAAAAAAGGTTTAATTATCCATTCAAAAAAACTGATAAATAAAACAATCATTCATTAAAATATTTCGTATCGTGAAATTAAATCTTAAACATAAATCAACTGGAATACCAGAAAAATTTCATTTTTTAGTTAAAACATAAAATTTTTAATAATTTTACTTGCTCAAAATGATTTTATATGATTATTTATTTCGCAATACGAAACAAAAATAAGGGTAAAGGAATTTACCTAAATTATATCCATGGAGATTCATATGATTCGTGATCCGGAAATGTTAGACCAACTTCTGTCAACGATTCGCGATTTTGTAAAAAATGAACTGGTGCCTCTTGAGCATGAAGTAGAAGAGAACAACGCCATTCCTGAACATATTGTGGAACAGATGAAAGAGCTGGGCTTGTTTGGCCTGACGATTCCTGAAGAATATGGTGGTTTAGGCATTACCATGGAAGAAGAAATTCTGGTCGCGATGGAGTTAGGTCATACATCAGCTGCATTCCGCTCTTTAATTGGTACTAACAACGGCATTGGCTCAAGTGGCATCATTATCGACGGTACAGAAGAACAAAAACAGAAATATTTACCGCGTTATGCAACGGGCGAAATTATTGGTTCATTCTGTTTGACCGAACCGGATTCCGGCTCAGACGCTGCTGCTTTAAAAACCAGTGCAGTCAAAGACGGCGATTATTATATTTTAAACGGAACTAAACGCTTTATCACCAATGCACCACGTGCCACGACATTTACCGTGATGGCACGTACCAATCAAGAGATTAAAGGTGCGAGCGGTATTTCAGCATTTCTAGTCGAAGCAGGCACACTTGGTTTAAGCCTAGGTAAAATTGACAAGAAAATGGGCCAACATGGTTCCTATACCTGTGATGTAATTTTTGATAACTGTAAAGTGCATAAAGATCAGCTGATTGGCGGTGTAGAAGGGATTGGCTTCAAAACAGCAATGCGCGTTCTAGATAAGGGCCGTCTGCACATTGCCGGTTATAGCGTCGGCATGGCAGAGCGTATGCTGGAAGATGCACTTAACTATGCAGTGGAACGCAAACAGTTTGGCCAGCCCATTGCGAATTTCCAGCTAATCCAAGGTATGTTGGCAGACTCCAAAGCCGAGATTTATGCAGCCAAATGTATGGTGCTGGATGCTGCGCGTCTACGTGATGCTGGCCAAAATGTTACGACTGAAGCCTCTTGTGCCAAAATGTTTGCAACTGAAATGTGTGGTCGAGTTGCTGATCGCTGTTTGCAGATTCATGGTGGAGCGGGTTATATCAGTGAATATTCAATTGAACGTTTCTACCGTGATGTGCGTCTGTTCCGTTTATATGAAGGAACCACACAAATCCAGCAAATTATTATTGCGCGTGAAATGATTAAACAAGCAACCGCCTAATCTCATAATTTTAAAATAAGGAAATATTAAAATGACGACAAAAATTAGATTTGATTGGCAAGACCCGTTTTTAATAGAACAGCAACTGACATCAGAAGAGCGCATGATTCGCGATGCAGCGGCAGCGTACTGTCAAGACAAACTGATGCCGCGTGTACTGCAACAGTTCCGTCATGAAAAAACCGATCCGGCTATTTTCCGTGAGATGGGTGAACTTGGTTTGCTAGGCCCAACTATTCCTGAACAGTACGGTGGTGCAGGTTTAAATTATGTCAGTTATGGTCTGATTGCCCGTGAAGTTGAACGTGTCGATTCAGGTTATCGCTCAATGGCCAGCGTACAAAGCTCTCTGGTGATGGTGCCAATTAATGAATTTGGTTCTGAAGAGCAAAAGCAGAAGTATTTACCAAAATTAGCAACCGGTGAGTATATTGGTTGCTTCGGCCTGACCGAGCCGGATCATGGTTCGGATCCGGGCAGCATGATTACCCGTGCCAAAAAAGTCGAGGGTGGTTACCGTTTAACTGGCGCAAAAATGTGGATTACCAACAGCCCGATTGCTGATGTATTTGTAGTTTGGGCTAAAGAAGTTTCTGCCGAAGGTAATGTCGGTGACATTCGTGGCTTTATTCTAGAAAAAGGCTGGGAAGGGCTTTCTGCTCCAGCGATTCACGGTAAAGTGGGTCTACGTGCCTCGATCACCGGTGAAATTGTAATGGATAACGTCTTTGTTCCAGAAGAAAATGCATTTCCGGAAGTTCGTGGTTTAAAAGGGCCTTTTACTTGCTTGAATAGTGCGCGTTACGGGATTGCATGGGGTGCCATGGGAGCTGCAGAATTCTGCTGGCATACCGCACATCAATACACCATGGATCGTAAACAGTTTGGCCGACCACTTGCTGCGAATCAGTTAATTCAGAAAAAACTGGCAGATATGCAAACTGAAATTGCCCTTGGCTTACAGGTGGCTTTACGTTTTGGCCGCATGAAAGATGAGGGCATTGCGTCAGTTGAAGGTACGTCTTTAATTAAGCGTAATAACTGCGGCAAGGCGCTGGATATTGCCCGTTTGGCCCGTGACATGATGGGCGGTAACGGGATTAGCGATGAATTCGGTGTGGCCCGTCATCTGGTTAATCTGGAAGTGGTAAATACCTATGAAGGTACCCATGATGTACATGCCTTGATTTTAGGTCGTGCACAAACCGGAATTGCAGCCTTTTGCAACTAAACCTGAGATCTACCTCTAGCCAGCATTGCTGGCTAGATTGTTTTCGGGGTTAAGAATCGCGGCTTAATCACATCTTTCAATGTATTGCTATGTGATTTCTATAGAGCAACTTTATCAAAAACTTTGAAAATCATTTTTATACCACCTGGTTCAAGCGTGGTAATGATTAGTAAATATTCTATATTTCACCTAAATAATTAAGTGAAATATACGTTTTAAAAAGGCACAGGAGTGCCGAAAAGTAGAAAGAGCATTATGGATACGATCAGTTCACAACAACACCCAGTGGAAGGTGGAAACGAACCCAAGCAAAGAGTCTGGATTCTGGCCTTTATCTTCTCATTTTTGGCATTACTGGTTGATGGTGCTGATATTGCATTATTAGCCTACAGTCTGACCAGTCTGAAACAAGAGTTTTCATTAAGTAATATGCAGGCCGGTGCCTTAGGAAGCTGGACACTTGCAGGGATGGCTATCGGCGGTTTTTTTGGTGGCTGGGCTTGTGACCGTTTTGGCCGGGTTCGTGTGATCGTCATTGCCATCGCATTGTTTTCTTCATTAACTTTCTGGTTAGGATTCGTGGAAAGTTATGATCAGTTCAAATGGCTACGCTTTACGTCTGCAATTGGACTAGGTGCTCTATATATTGCCTGTAATACCCTCATGGCAGAGTATGTACCCACCAAATATCGCTCTACAGTATTGGCAACGCTTATGACTGGCTGGACTTTAGGCTCGGTGGTCGCAACTGTTCTGGCTGGATGGCTATTGCCTGAATTTGGCTGGCGATACCTCTATTATATTGCCATTATCCCGATTGTACTGGCCTTCGCGATGTACTTCTTGGTGCCTGAACCGAAAGCCTGGTTAGATGCGCGTAAAGCACGCCTGGATGCAAAAGCCAGTGGTATTCTGCAGGAAAAACCAAAAAATACTTTTAAAATGATTTTTGAAGATGCACTTAGCCGTCGCATGTTTATCCTCTGGTCCTTCAGTACCGCATTTTTACAGTTTGGATATTATGGAGTCAGCAACTGGCTACCGGCGTATTTAGAGACTGATCTGGGAATCAAGTTTAAAGAAATGACCATGTATATGATCGGGACTTTCCTGATCATGATGTGTACCAAAGTTATTGCTGGTTTTATCGCTGACCGGATTGGCCGTCGTGCGGTATTTGCTTTCGGCACTATGGGTACTGCAATTTTTATCCCTGTGATTGTCTTTGGTAATACGCCGGATAATATCCTCTGGCTGATGTTATTTTTCGGTTTTCTCTATGGTATTCCATACGGTATTAATGCGACTTACATGACAGAAAGCTTCTCCACCAAAGTGCGTGGAACAGCAGTGGGTGGGGCATATAATGTAGGCCGACTGGGTGCGGTGTTTGCACCTCTTACCATTGGCTATTTTGCTCAAGGAGGCTCAATTGGTACCGGCTTACTGATTATGGGCATTGCCTATTTTCTTTGCGGCCTGATACCCGCTTTCTTTATTAAAGACCGCTTATTTGATCCACAAAAGGCAGATTAATCTGCACTCGTAATATAGATAGAACATGCTAGGAAGCAATATGATGAATAAAATCACGCAGGATATCGAGACGGTACTTAAGCAAATTCCTGATGGTGCACACATTATGACCAGTGGTTTTGGCCTGGCAGGTCAGCCGGTAGAATTAATCGAAGCATTAATTGACTTTGGTCCTAGAGACTTAACCATTATTAACAACAATGCAGCTTCTGGAGATCGTGGTCTAACCAATCTGCTGTTGTCTGGACTGGTTAAAAAAATGATCTGTTCATTTCCACGGGCCAATAACTCAACCGTCTTTGAAGATCTGTATAAAGCCGGAAAAGTTGAGCTGGAACTGGTGCCACAAGGCAATCTGGCCTGCCGTATTCAGGCAGCCGGTGCAGGCTTAGGAGCTGTTTTTACTCCAACCGGTTTTGGTACCAAAATAGCTGAGGGTAAAGAAACCCGTAATATCAATGGAAAAGATTATGTGCTGGAATATCCGATACATGCTGATTATGCCTTGGTTTATGCCAATCAGGCAGATCAGTGGGGCAACTTGACCTACCGTAAGGCAGCACGGAATTTTGGTCCGATCATGGCCAAAGCAGCAAAAACTACCATTGCTCAAGTTCATCAGATTGTGGAGCTCGGAGAGCTTGATCCAGAGATCATCGTAACGCCGGGAATTTTTGTACAGCATGTGGTCAAAGTTGGAGATATTAAATAATGAATATTCAAAAACGTAGCCGTGAACAGATTGTGGCTAAAGTTGCGCAAGACATTCCAACTGGCTCTTTTGTGAATTTGGGTATTGGTTTGCCGACACGCGTAGCTGGTTATTTAAAACCTGAACAAGGAGTAATTCTGCACTCGGAAAATGGCGTTTTAGGTTTTGCTGCATTGAGTGATCCCGAACAGGCAGATGATGACCTGATTAACGCCGGTAAAGAACTCGTAAGCATGTTGCAAGGTGGCAGTTTTATGAATTCTGCCGACTCTTTCGATATCATGCGAGGCGGGCATCTGGATATCTGTATCATGGGGGCTTTTCAGGTCGCTATTAATGGTGATCTGGCGAACTGGCATACCGGTAATGCTGATGCTGTACCTGCTGTAGGCGGTGCGATGGATCTGGCAGTGGGTGCTCGCTGTGTCTATGTTTGCATGGAACATGTGACCAAAAACGGTGAGGTAAAAATTGTTGAAGAACTGACTTATCCTCTAACAGGTAAACATTGTGTCAACCGTATTTATACTGATTTGTGTGTGATTGAATTAAAAGACCGACAAGCTCAGGTTATTGAAATAGTGGATGGCTTAAGCTTTGAAGAATTACAACAGCAGACAGGCTGTAAATTAGTGGACAGTCGTCAACAAGCAGCCTAAAAATAAGTCCGCAATATTCTGATTAAGTAAAAGTATAGTTTTAGATCACAGCTTCGGCTGTGATTTTTAAATTTTAGAATTATTATCAAATACACGTAATATTGACCATATTTCCGTATTTTAAAGATATAAATACAAACTTTTGCTAATGATTATTTTAATAATAAGTCTAAAATGTTAACAAGCTAAGGAAGGTGATAGTCTGAATGAATAATAATTGTGATGATCAAGAAATTTTTCATATTTTTAATCTGATTGGTCGCCATACTGAACTTAAGCCTATCCTCGATATCATTAGCCAGTGGCTTGAATCGCGCATTCCAGATGCGCTTGTCACCATTATGCTCTATCAGGATGACACCCAAACTTTAAATGTTATGAGTGGCAAACAGCACTTTTCAAAAGAGTACTGTAATGCTATTCAAGATTTGAAAATTGGGCCAAATCAAGGATCGTGTGGCGTAGCTGCTTTCTTACGTCAGTTGGTCATTAGTCCGAATTTAATGAAAGACCCAAACTGGCAGCCTTACCGTGCTTTGGTAAACGCAGAAAAATTGTCTAGCTGCTGGTCTATGCCGATTATTAATGCTTCAGATATTCTATACGGAACGTTTGCCACCTATTATCGAACACCCAAAATACCGACTGAACCTCATATTCAGCTTTTACAGCAAGCGGCAAAATTAGTTGCCCTCGCAATCGAACTTGATCAGGAACGTCAAAAAAGACATGAGCTTAATGAAAAATACAGCTCATTTTATACCTATCATCCAGATATTATTTTTGAACTTGACCTGCAGGGACATGTGCTTAATACCAATATTGCTTGCGAAGAAATTACAGGTTTTTCTAAAGCGCAAATTCATGGTCAGCACTATTGTGCCTTCATACCGCCCGAATTCCATGAACTTGCGAATGTTTCATTTTCAGAAGCAGCGCAAGGTAAATCTCAACATTATGAACTTCCAATTTATAATGTTGCAGGCGATATCTTATGGCTGGATCTGACCAATTTACCGATTATTCAAAATCAGAAAGTCACCGGTATTATTGGCATTGCCCGAGATATTACTGTATCGCGTGAAAACAAGGAGTCTCTACGATTATTAAAACGTGGGGTAGAGGCTAGTCCGAATAGTCTTTTTATTACCGATGTCTCTGAAGAAAGGCTAATGGTGTATGTGAATCCAGCTTTTCTAAAGCTCACCGGTTATACGGCAGCAGAAGTACTAGGGCAAAGCTGCTTTTTCTTACAGGGTCCAGATACTGATCCGGATCAGATTGCATTACTCAAGCAAGCAGTTAAAGAACAAAAAGAAATTCAGGTAACTATAAAAAGTTACTGTAAAGATGGCAGCTGGTTCTGGAATCGTTTAACCCTAGGTCCTATTTTTGACCAGACAGGAACCTGCACCCATTTTTTGGGGATTCAGGAAGATATTACCCAGCAACGTATTCACGAAGAATATATTCAGCATCAGCATACCCATGACCATTTAACCGGTTTACCGAACCAGTATGCATTCAAACAGATTCTGGAAAATATTTTTGAAGCACAGCACGAGAGCTCACAACCTTTAGTCTTGCTGTATATAGATCTGGATGATTTTAAAAATATCAATGACAGCTTAGGTCATCTGGTGGGTGACCAGATTCTCAAAATTGTAGGCGAGCGGCTGCAAAAATTTGTTCAAGGCAATAATGTGCTATGCCGCTTCGCTGAAGATGAATTTATTTTGCTGCTCTCAGGGACAGATGAGCATACTGAAGTCGAGGCGATCGCCGGAGAAATTCTTGATCTTCTTTCCATGCTGTTTATTGTTGATCAGTACAAAATACATTTAAGTGCCAGTATTGGTATTGTGGCAGATGACAGTTCGATCCATCATTCTTCTGAATTGATCTACCAGTCTGTTTTGGCGATGCAGGAAGCCAAAAGACAAGGTCGTAATATGTGGCAGTGGTATGAAAAAACCAGAATGCAGCCTGTCGCAGAAATAGACTATACCAATCTGCGTCTGGAACTCATGGAAGCGATCAATCAAGAAAATTTTGACCTGTTCTATCAGCCGCTGGTTCATCCTGAAACTGGACTGGTAACAGGTGTAGAAGCTTTAATCCGTTGGTGCCATCCACAGCAGGGTTATATTTCCCCAGCGATTTTTATCCCACTTGCAGAAAGAACTGGGCAAATTATTAGTGTAGGTCAATGGGTATTGGAAAAGGCCTGTTTAGATATTGCCGAGTGGAACAAGACACACAATAGCCAGATCACAGTATCGGTGAATATTTCTCCTTTGCAATTCCGTAGAGCAGGCTTTTTGCAAGTACTTGAACATGCTCTTGAACTCAGTCAATTACCACCGGAATTACTTAAAATTGAAATTACGGAAGGTGTCATCATTAATGGCGCAGATCGAACCATAGAAATTTTGAAAGCGGTGCGTGCTTTAGGTGTACAGGTTGCCATTGATGACTTTGGCACAGGTTATTCGAGTCTCAGTTATCTGCGTCGCTTGCCAATCAATCAAATCAAGTTAGACCGTAGTTTTATTGAAGAGCTGACCCTTGATGGCCAGGATGCTGCAATTGTGCAATCCATTATTCACTTGGCACATCAACTGGATTTGGAAGTTGTCGCGGAAGGGGTCGAAACCTTAAGCCAGGCCAGCTTGCTCTATCAACAGGGTTGTGATCTGCTACAAGGCTTCTTTTATGCAAAACCTGCACCTTTAACTGAATTAAAGCCTGTTTATCTCGCAATGGAAAATAGTAAATTGAATTAACTCTAAAAAATCAAGATATCAATAATTTCGACCGCTCTTCAGATAGAAGGGAAACGATAAACAGACCTCAAGAATTTTCCTATTTTATGAGCGTATCATCTCTATAATTTATACTCAGTATAGAAAGTGGAATAAAAAATAGATTTTTAACCCCCCAAAGGTTTTTAACAGTATCTAAGGCTCAGGCTGAATATTGGCTAAATTTCTTTCTTGGTTCAGATCATAATAGTTAATTACAAAGATCAATAGGGCAAAAATAAAACCTAAAATGACACAGGCAGACCAGCCATAGCTTTTCCATAAATGCAGCGATAAAAATGCTCCCAGACCAGCACCTGAAAAATAACAGGTCATATAGATGGCATTAATCCGCGAGCGAGCCTGCATTGAAATTCGATAGACCAGATTCTGGTTCAAGACATGTAAACAGGAAATTCCGAAATAAGCCAGAATCAAGCCCAGGATATAAATCCATAAATAATTCTGGGCAAAGAATAAGGGAATCCAGGCCAGAATCAGTCCGCATGTGGCCAGGTGTGCAATCCATTTTTCCCGATGTCTGCCAATCATTTTACCGGTCCATTGAGAGGACCAGATGCCGACCACACCCACAATACCCATGAGACCAATCTGGAAATCATTAAAATGATAAGGTGCTTCAGCCAGAATAAAAGTCATGGTAGTAAAGATAATACTCAGCATGCCAAAGCCCAAACCTCCGATCATACTACGCCGGATCAGCATGGGTTCTGTTCGGGCAAAGGTAAATAATGAGCGATAAATTTGCAATATATTCATCTGCAACTGGCTCTTGGCGCTCGGCAACTGGAACCACATGGCCAGACTCAGCAGAAGAATTGCACAACCACTAAATAAGTACACCGCATGCCAAGACCATAAAGTAGAAATCAGTCCTGCCACGGTACGGGCAAACAGAATGCCGACCAGAACACCACTCATGAGCAGGCCAACGACTTCGGCACTTTTATCACGTTGCGACAGGCTGGCGGCAAAAGGAATCAGAATCTGGGTGGTGATCGAACAAAAAGAGGCGAGTAGAGTAAAGCCATACAACATATGTAGATTGGTACTGGCGGAAAGCCCAATAAGCGCCAGTCCGGTACACAACATCAAACTACAGATATACAGCCGTTTTTCAAACAAATCACCCAGAGGGACAAACAAAAATAATCCGGTGGCATAGCCAATCTGGGTCAGTACTACAGTCCAGCCAGACTGAGCCACACTGATTTGCAGATCCTCTGCAATAGAATAAATCAGGGGCTGGTTAAAATAGTTACAACCTGCGCAGAGTGCGCAGGTCATTGCCATCATGAACATGAAACGGCGTGAAATTTGCCCTTGGGCTGACATCCTTGTCTCCTGAGGCTTTAAAAACTATAGTTAGCAGAGAAGTTGATACGTGAAATATCTGCTTCCTTATTGTCAAAGGTTTCACGTTTGCCATGATGATATTCTGCACCCAGATTAATCTTTGGAACAGGAGAATAGATCACGTTGGCCACATAGTCGGTTAAGCGCTTATTGGTTTCAGGATTCGCGCGTGCATAGTCGCTGGAATCATCAAAATCAACAACGCTGGCATTAATACTACTCCGTAGTTTTGGCGTAAATTTATGCGTGAAGCCAATATTTATACTATTGAACTCATTGAGCAAAAGTTCATTATTGATTGGATCGACTGAATAATCGCCACCCCAGGCAGCACCATCGGTTGTTGAACCTTGAGTCAAGAAAGCTGCAATACGCTGATCACCGACCATATGGAAATAGTTACCTTGAATAGAGTTTTGATCATCTAAACGGTAACGTCCACCAACGCCCACACCCCAGCCAACTTTCTCGATATCACCTGTCGCAATCTGCGCCTGCTTTTGATTGACAAAGCCTTGAGCTAATAAATGAAGAGGGCCTGATTGATGAACATATTTAGTGGTTAAAGCAGGCAAAGCAGAAGAACGATCGCCACCGGCCATATATTCCAGACCGACATTCCAGGTATTTTCCGGATCAAGTTTGAAAGCATAGCTCACCTGAGGTGTACGTAAGACTGATCCTCCCAGGAACAAGCTGTAGTCGACAGCTTCAGTGCTAATTTCTGGTGTAGACATCAATGACCAGGCCTGACCAAATGTCCAGTTATAGTATTTTAAATGTGCATGACGGATACGTAATCCACCATCGCCTTTACCATTGTTGGTCCAGAAGTCGGCTTCTAAACGAGCAGAAACATTCGGATTGCCTCCTAGATCTTTGGCCAGGAAACCAATTCGGCTGGCAGCCGCAGTAAAATCGGAACGTACAGAATCCGGTTCAGTAAAAGGTACTTTATTAATCTGGTTAATGGTACGGCCACGGGCTTCAGTAGTACTTTTGAAATCGACTGCACCATCAAAGCGGATCAAACCATAAACATCGACATTATCTACCATTGAACTCAGCGTTTTAGAGTCTTGCGCTTTGGCTTGTTCCTGCTGGTTTTTTAATGCAAGTTGCGCGGCTTTTTGTTGTTCTAGTTCTGCCTGGATTTGCTTTAACTGTGACTCAAGAAATTGCATACGGTCTTCAGAGGCTTCTGCTGAAAATGCCTGTGCTGAAGCAATACCACATAATGTCGCTAAAACTAATTTTTTCATTTCTTAATCCCTAAAGAAATTTTTAATCCTGAATGAAAGGAGACCTTTCTATACGTATGGTCAATATTTGGAGAAAGAGGAAGGCAGCGATTTGACCTGCCTTCCGAAGTGGGGTTTATTCTGCTTTTTGCGGATCGTATAAACGGTCTTTAATAAACAGGGCAGGAATCAAACCGCATAGGAAGTATGCTGCACCCATTACCAACAGACCTGTACCAATCGAACCATGCATCGCAAGATAACCAATCGTAATTGGAGCGAAGATTGCACCGATACGACCAATATTGAATGCACCACCCACCGCTGTACCACGAACACCAGTCGGGAAACTTTCGGTTAGATAGGTTGCATTGATGGCATATGGAATACCGTACAGGAAGCCGAAGATTAGCATCAGTACGCCAATGTTATCGGCATTATGCATATACACCACGACAGGGATAAATAGCGCTGTTCCCATGGTGCCGAAAGCAAACACAATGCGGCGACCAATTTTATCAGCAACATAACCTGCAATGATTTTGGCAAAAATCATGGTGATGAATGTACCCACCATATACAGTGCCATTTCTTTAAACTTAATGCCTAATTCAGCTTCAAGATAACTTGGCAACCAGTTACTTACACCGAAGTAACCAAATAGCAAGAAACCGGAGCTGAAAGACCACAAGATGAACATCTTGCCATGGGTTTTATCTTTAAGAATGGTGATGTATGGATTACCTTTTTTGGTATCGTTATCCACAATCTGACCAGTTCTTTTCATTTCACGTACACGCTTCCATGATTCCGGCTCTGGCACCATAAAATGCATCAGAATACCCAAGGCTAATGGCGCAATCGTGATCCAGTACAGCATACGCCAGCCGAATTCAGGAATGATCCAGCCTGAAATCATGGTAATGACCAGAGAACTTAAGGTAAAACCAGTCATTAATGTTGCCAGTACCGTAGTACGGTATTTGGTTGGCACATATTCAGACATCAAGGTATTACAGGCAATATACAAGCAGCCCAGACCTAAGCAGGACAGGGTACGTAACATTGCAAATTCAGTATAAGACTGTGCAAAACCTGAGTAGGCGGACAAGATCGAGAAGGCGATGGTGGCCAGTACAATGACGCGGACACGTCCAAATTTGTCGCATGCCCATCCACCAATAAAGCCTCCGATCCCCATACCTAAAAGAGAATAACTTCCCAAGGCACCCGCCTGTACAGAAGTCAGGCCCCATTCAGCTTTCAGACTGGTCAGACTGAAAGCCAGAATCCCGATATCTGCACCGTCACAGAGCAAAATCAGAAAAGCAAAGACAAAAGCCGTCATCCAAAGACGTTTTGGTGCCTGTTTAATGGTATCCGTGGAGGAGACATCGGTTTTATTGTCTCCTGTTACGATGGTATCGCTTGTCATTCTTATATCCTCTATATATTCAAAGTAGCATTTCCTCTGCTACCGCTAAATCCATTTTTCTTCCTCACGGAAACATAGTTTTCCTGATTTAACAGACTCGCTCTGCACACAACAGCCGCTGTATTTATTATCAGGCTACATTCGATTTTTCATGCTTTACGCTAAATCAAAATCATCTCATTGCTGGAAAATTTGATTTCGTAAATTAACTTTAAGTTCAGCCTTATGGCGATTATTCATTTAAATGAATAATCAGATTGCGTTTAAAATACTTAATTCCGTATTGCGAAATCAATTAATCATAAAATAACCAGATGAACAAGAGTTTTTACTCTATTTTTAGTAAAAAATAACTTTTTTGCATTCTGGAGTTAAAAATCCTTGATTTATAGCTTGAGAAACCTTAGTTTTATATAAAATAAAATTTCGCTATACAAAATAAATGGAGATTTTAATGGAACAGGTAGTTCAAGTAGAACAAGTTTCAGCACATGTAGCGATGGTTAAAATTCATCGACCAGAAGCGAAAAATGCCCTGAATACAGAAGTTCGCCAGAAACTTGCGGCGGCTTTTTTGCAACTGAATGACGATGAAAATGTTCGTGCCATTATTCTTACCGGTGGTGAAACAGATTTTGCAGCAGGAGCCGATCTTAAAGAACTGGCCAATGCAGAAACCATTCAAATGATGCAGCGTCGAACCGAACGTTACTGGCAGGCGATTGCACAGTGTTCAAAACCGGTGATTGCAGCTGTAAACGGGTATGCACTTGGTGGTGGCTGTGAGCTGGCCATGCATGCAGACATTATTATTGCGGGGAAAAGCGCCCAGTTCGGTCAGCCTGAAGTCAAAGTAGGGGTGATGCCGGGTGCTGGTGGTACACAGCGTTTATTCCGTGCAGTTGGCAAATTTCATGCCATGCGCATGATCATGACCGGTTGTCTGGTACCTGCACCGGAAGCCTATCAAATTGGTCTGGTGTCCCAGGTGACTGAAGACAGTGAAACCCTTGCTACAGCTATCAAGATGGCGGAAGGCCTAGCGAAAATGCCGCCAATTGCTTTGGAGCAAATCAAGGAAGTGGCTTTATTGGCTGAAGATGTGCCGCTTAATGCCGGACTTACCCTGGAACGTAAGTCTTTCCAGATGCTGTTCTCATCCGAAGATCAAAAAGAAGGTATGCAGGCCTTTATCGAAAAACGTAAACCAAATTATCAGGGACGATAAGCATGAGTATTCGGATTCAGAAAATCGGCATTATTGGTGTAGGCACGATGGGTGCAGGTATTGCCCAGATCGCGATTCAGTCTGGTCATGATGTGGTACTGTTTGATGCCAAAGAAGGGGCAGCCGAACAGGCACAGGACAAACTGGCCAAAACATTAAATACCTTGGCAGATAAAGGAAAATTCAGCCATGAAAAAGCCGCTGAAGATATTGCTCATCTATCGACTGCCCAGCAGCTAGAAGACTTGAAAGATTGTGACTTGATTGTTGAAGCGATTATTGAAAATCTGGAAATCAAGCAAAAACTGATGCAGCAACTGGAAGGAATGATAAAACCAGAGGCGATTCTGGCATCTAATACCTCTTCATTGTCGATCAGTGCAATCGCTGCCAACTGTGAGCAGCCAGAACGTGTTGCCGGTTATCACTTCTTTAATCCGGTCCCACTCATGAAAGTGGTCGAAGTGATTGAAGGCTTTAATACCCGTGCTGACATTATTGAAGCATTAACCCAGCTTTCTACAAAAATGGGTCATCGTCCGGTCAAAGCTAAAGATACTCCAGGGTTTATCATTAACCATGCCGGCCGTGCCTTTGGTAGCGAAGCCTATGCAATTCTGAATGAAAATGTCACACCATTTTATGATATTGACAGGATCTACCGTGACGGAATCGGTTTCAAGATGGGGCCGTTTGAATTAGGTGATCTGACCGGTATGGATGTCTCGCATCCGGTGAGTGAATCGATTTATCATCAGTATTATGAAGAAGCACGTTACCGTCCAAGCGTGATTACCCGTCAGCGTTTTATTGCCAAGCAGTTAGGTCGTAAAACTGGTAAAGGTTTCTATGATTACACTTCAGGTAGCAAAGAAGGTGATGTTACTCCAGCATTGGTTGATAAGCTAAGTCAATATCCATCAGTCTGGCTAGGCACCGAATATGACGAAGACCGTCAGGCACTTGAGCAATATCTGCAACAGTTCAACATTCAGATTGAGCAAACTGAGATACCTTCAGCAGAGGCTTTAATCCTGATTGCCACTTATGGTGAGGATGCAACATCAGCTGCGATCCGTTATCAGCTGGCACCTCAGCAAGTGGTGTGTATCGATCTGCTATATGGTCTGCATAAACACCGTACCTTGATGCCAACTTTTGTCACCCAACCTGAGCTGGTAAAAGCAGCCCAATCGATTTTCAATCTGGATGGTGTGACCGCCAGCGTAATTCAGGAAAGCGTCGGCTTTGTGGCTCAACGTGCTTTGGCAATGATTGTGAATCTCGGCTGTGATATTGCCCAGCAAGGCGTTGCAACGGTAGAAGATATCAATATCGCGGTGAAATTAGGCCTTGGTTATCCGTATGGACCAATTGAATGGGGGGATGTGCTGGGTGCTGAAAAAATTCTGAAAATTCTGGATCGCATGACTGCGATTACCCGTGACCAGCGTTACCGTCCAAGTCCTTGGTTGCGTCGCCGTGTTCAGCTTGGTCTACCACTTATTCATACAACACATTAATTAGAAAGTTAAAGGAATAACACTCATGTTAAATGCATATATTTATGATGGTTTACGTTCACCAATCGGTCGCCATGCAGGAAGTCTGGCAAGCGTACGTCCAGATGATCTGGCAGCTACAGTCATTAAAAACCTGCTGGAAAAAACCGGTATTCCGGCAGCAGATGTAGAAGATGTAATCTTTGGAAGTACCAATCAGGCCGGTGAAGACAGCCGTAATGTGGCACGTTTTGCAGCATTGTTAGCAGGTATGCCGGTAACAGTTCCGGGTCAGACGGTAAACCGATTATGTGCTTCAGGTCTCGGTGCTGTGATTGATTCGGCACGTGCCATTACTGCAGGTGAAGGCGAGTTGTACATTGCTGGTGGCGTAGAAAGTATGACCCGCGCACCTTTTGTGATGGGTAAAGCAGAAAGCGCTTATTCACGTGATGCCAAAATTTATGACACCACGATTGGTACACGTTTCCCGAACCGTAAATTCACGGATCAGTTTGGCGCGCACAGCATGCCTGAAACAGGTGATAACGTGGCTGAAGAATTTGGCATTACGCGTGAGCAGGCTGATACCTTTGCTGCTGCATCACAGGCAAAATATCAGGCAGCGAAAGAAGCAGGTTTCTTTGCAGGTGAAATTACCCCAATTGAAGTATCACAAGGGCGTAAATTACCGCCTAAACAGGTGACTGAAGATGAACATCCACGTGCATCTTCAACATTTGAAGCCTTATCCAAGCTAAAACCGCTTTTCGAAGGTGGTGTAGTGACTGCGGGTAATGCATCAGGTATCAATGACGGCGCTGCAGCACTGATTATCGGCAGTGAAAAAGTTCAGGAACAGTATGGCTTAAAACCTTTGGCTCGTATCCTGTCTTCTGCAGCCGCTGGCATTGAGCCACGCATCATGGGTGCAGGCCCAATTGAAGCGATTAAAAAGGCAGTACAACGTGCTGGTTTGACGCTGGACGATATGGATATCATCGAGATTAATGAAGCCTTTGCCAGTCAGGTATTATCTTGCCTGAAAGGTCTGGATGTCGCTTTGGATGATCCGCGTGTCAATCCAAATGGTGGTGCGATTGCCATTGGTCATCCATTGGGCTGTTCGGGTGCGCGTTTGGCTTTAACCGTTGCACGTCAGTTACAGCGTACTGGTAAAAAGTATGCCGTGATCAGTCTGTGTATCGGTCTGGGTCAAGGGCTGGCGATGGTGATTGAAAACCCTGAAGCTGCATAACAGTTTTAGTCATCACCTAAATGCCATGTATCTATGATATGCATGGCATTTTTTATTGAGATTTTTCTTTCAAAATAAAAAATCCCCGCGCATGGCAGGGATTGATTAAATCAGTTCAATGATTATTTACGGCCAGTGACCAACAAAGTCGCTGAACCAAAGGCATAAACTTTACCTTCTTTATCGATAATTCGGCCTTCTGAGGTCAGTACATTGCGTCCGATCCGGATGACTTCACCAATAGCTGTATAAGTTTCGCCGCTTTTCATCGCTTTCAGCATTTTGACATTCAGGTCAATGGTCGAAAAACTGACGCCTGCATCGATTGTGGTATGCACCGCAGCACCAGTCGTACTATCTAAAACCGTTGCGCAAAAGCCACCATGAATGCCACCTTGTAAATTGAAATGACGATGATCCGGGCGTACTTCATATTCCACATAGTTTTCACGCACTACACTCAGGCGCATGGGAATAATTTCACTCATGGGTGAACTGGCAATTTCCCCATTCTTAATTGCGGTGAGATATTCAAGTCCATTTAATTGTAATTTTCGCATATCAACTCCTTGTAATGATTTATTTCGCTTTATGAAATAATATTCTGTTTTTCTAAAATTATGATATAACAGATAGTGATCGAAATGCTATATTTTTCCAGGATGGAATCATGACAATAAAAAATCTCGTCACAGATGCTGAATGGCAGGCACGTTGTGAACTCGCAGCGCTTTATCGCATTATTGCGCATTACCGGATGACTGATCTAATTGATACCCACATCAGTTTAAGAGTTCCTAATCAGCCTGACTGTTTTCTGATTAATCAGTATGGTGTTGCTTTTGAAAAAATGCGTGCTTCAACGCTGGTCAAGATTAATCATGAAGGGCAGGTCGTAGAAAGCTATGAACAGGACAAGCCGGTGAATATGGCTGGCTTCGTCATCCACTCCGCAATTCACGAAGCACATGCTCATCTGAACTGCGTCATTCATACACATACCGCAGATGGGATAGCCGTTTCTGCCCAGAAACATGGACTTTTGCCAATTTCCCAGCATGCGCTGAAATTTTATCAGCAGGTGGCCTATCACGAATATGAAGGCGTGGCACTCTCAACAGATGAGCAGGAGCGCCTGATTCAGGACCTAGGCGGCCATCGCGCCATGATTTTACGCAATCACGGACTTTTAACGGCTGGCGAAACGATCGCTCGGGCCTTTCATGAAATCTATTTTCTGGAGCGTGCCTGTCAGGCACAGGTGAAGGCCTTAAGTGGCGGTGCTGAATTGCATTATCCAGCAGAAGAAGTCCGAATTAAAACTGCTAAACAGTTCGCCAGTCCGTTGGTAGAACCGATTTTACAGCGTGCCTGGCAGGCTGCGTTATCCCTGATTGAGCATCAATATACGGAGTATGCATCATGATTGTGATATCCAGTACTGTGCCGAACATTGAAGCCATTCTGGTCAAGTCTTTTCAGAAATATGCCCCTGAGAGCAGTTTTTGTACAGTGGACAGCCCGGAAGCAGAGCAGGCGACCACGGCCGCATGCTGGTTTCCAGATCTGGAGAAATTGCAGCAGCTCCCAAAACTTGGCCTGATTCATTCGATTGCGGCAGGAGTCGAGCATTTAAACTTGAATGAGATAAGACCTGATCAAGCCGTGTGCCGGGTACTCGATCCGCATCATCAAAAAGGCATGTTTGATTACCTGCTTTGGGGTGTGCTGTATTTTCAGCGTTATTTTGACCGCATGATTCAGCAACAAAAGCAGCAGCTATGGAAGCAGTATCGTCAGAGTTATAGCCAGCATATCCAGATCGGGATTATGGGTCTTGGGCATATGGGGTCTTATGTAGCGGAACGTCTTGCCGACATGGGCTATCAGGTCTCGGGCTGGGCCAATTCCCCGAAAGAGATTGATCAGGTTAAAAGCTATGTCGGTTCAGAACAGTTGTCCGATTTCCTGGCTCAAAGCCAGATCCTGATTAACCTGTTGCCACTTACAGAAAAAAATACCGGCATTCTATCTGCTGAATTATTCCAGCAACTCCCTGAACAGGCAGCTCTCATTCAGGTCGGGCGAGGCCAGCATTTAATCGAACAGGATTTATTGGTAGCGCTGGATTCAGGCCATCTGCGTGGTGCAATTGTCGATGTGTTTGAACAGGAGCCATTAGCTGCTGAACATCCATTCTGGCAGCATGAAAAGATCGTTGTTACACCACATGTCGCCTCACATGCGCCCATGTCTGTGGTGGTGGAACAGATTCTGGAAAACGACTGCCGTTTTAATCAGGGCCTGGATTTGTGCCATCAGGTAGATGTTAATAAGGGCTATTAATTGTAGGGATACAGGCAAAAAATAAGGAAATTGATGATGTGGGAAACGATTCAAACTCAGGTTCAGCAAGGCGTCGCAACCTTAAGCTTTAACCGCCCGGATTCACTCAACAGTTTTAACCGGCAAATGCATGAGGAAGTGCAGCAGGTGCTGAAAAACTGGAATACAGATCCGGATATACGGGTGATTGTGATTCGCGGTAATGGCCGGGCGTTTTCAGCGGGACAGGATTTAAAAGAACGTGCTGGACAGCTCGGCAATGTGCCTTTGCCACCGCAAGGCTCGCTGGCCAAATACTATAATCCCCTGATTAACCTGATCCGCCAGAGTCCCAAACCGGTGATCGCAGCAGTGAATGGTGTGGCTGCCGGTGCAGGTGCCAATATCGCGCTGGCCTGTGATCTGGTCATTGCCAAGGAAAGTGCCCGATTTATTCAGGCTTTTTCTAAAATTGGCTTGATTCCTGATGCCGGTGGCACCTGGATGTTGCCACGTTTAATCGGTTATGCACGTGCCATGGCACTCACTTTTCTGGGCGAACCGGTGCATGCCAAAGAGGCCGCCGAAATGGGCATGATCTGGAAAATGCTTCCAGATACAGAATTTGATGCTTATATCGACGACATTGCACAGCGATTATCTCAACAGCCGACTTATGCGCTGGCTTTAACCAAACAGGCCTTGCAACGCAGTGCTGAAAATAACATAGACCAGCAATTGGAGCTGGAACAAAACCTGCAATATCTGGCTCTGAGCAGTCAGGACTATAAAGAAGGTGTCCAGGCTTTTGTCGAAAAACGCCCTGCACAATTTACCGGATGCTAAGGAGAGCATTTATGAGAATTCAGACCCGTATTACCGAGCTTTTAGGCATTCGCTATCCAATTATTCAGGGCGGCATGATGTGGGTCGGTACCGCAGAAATGGCCAGTGCCGTATCTAATGCAGGTGGCTTGGGAACATTAACGGCATTGACTCAACCGACGCCTGAAGCCTTGGTCAAGGAAATTGCACGCTGCCGAGAAATGACCGATCAGCCTTTTGCGGTCAATCTGACTTTATTGCCCGCTGTGAATCCGCCGCCATATGCAGAATACCGACAGGCGATCATTGAAAGCGGTATCAAAATCGTAGAAACAGCAGGCAACAAGCCACATGAACATATTGAGGCGTTTAAGCAACACGGCATTATTGTCATTCATAAATGTACTTCCGTCCGTCATGCGCTTTCAGCACAAAGAATCGGTGCGGATATCATTTCGATTGATGGTTTTGAATGTGCGGGCCATCCGGGTGAAGACGATATTCCTGGCCTGATTTTAATTCCTGCCGCTGCGGATCAGCTTACTGTGCCGATTGTGGCCAGTGGCGGTTTTGCTGATGGCCGTGGTCTGGTCGCAGCTTTGGCTTTGGGTGCCGAAGGCATCAATATGGGTACACGCTTTTGTGCCACTCAGGAAGCCCCGATCCATCCAAACATCAAACAGTTCTATGTCGATAATGATGAAAGGGCGACACATCTTTTGTATCGACAGTTCCGAAATACCGCCCGTGTTGCCAAAAATGCAGTATCTGATTTAGTGGTAAAAATGAGTGAAGATCCAGATCTGGAATTTGAACAGATTCGTCCCTATGTCAGCGGTTTAAAAGGCAAGCTCGCTTTAGAAAATGGCGATGTGGATGCGGGAGTTCTGACTGCAGGTCAAGTGATGGGATTGATTCATGACATTCCGACTTGTCAGGCGCTGATCGAAAATATCATGCAGGAGGCAGAGCAGATCATTCATCAGCGTTTAGCTCAATTTTTCCACGTTAATTAGCTTTAGTGCAGTCGCTGAATAGGAAAGCCATTCCACCATGAATGGCTTTTTTTCATTCTGTATATTTTTTATTTTTAAATGGGAAATTTCATCGAATGACTAGATTTTATTCTTTAAATTATATTATAGTGGATTTAAAACATAATTTCGTATTATGAAATTAATTGTCATAAATATACAAATTAGAACTCATACAAGGGAATTACGATGAGAAATTATATTGCGCCATTAAAAGACATGAAGTTTGTCCTGAAAGACCTGTTAAACGTTGAACAGAAATATCAGGGCTATGCAAAATTCGCTGACAAGGTTTCTATGGATATTATGGAGCAATATCTGGAAGTCGCTGCGGACTTTTGCCAAAACGAACTTCTACCGATTAATGCGACAGGCGACCAGCAGGGTTGCCGTTTGCAGGATGGCGTCGTAACCACCCCGGATGGGTTTAAAGCAGCTTATGACAAATATGTAGAACTCGGCTTTACCTCATTAACTGGTGACGAAGCATATGGCGGTCAGGGCTTCCCGACCTTATACCGTATTGCCATTTCTGAAATTATTACCGCAACCAACTGGTCTTGGGGCATGTACCCAGGCCTGTCCCATGGTGCCATGCGTACTTTAGAGCACCACGGTAGCGATGAACAGAAACAGAAGTTTCTGGTACCTTTAATTGCAGGCCGCTGGACTGGAACCATGTGCTTGACTGAATCTCATGCCGGTTCTGACCTAGGTTTAATCCGTACCAAAGCAGTGCCAAATGAAGACGGCAGCTATAGCATCAGTGGGGAGAAAATCTTTATCTCAGCCGGTGAACATGATCTGGCGGAAAATATCGTGCATATCGTATTGGCACGTTTGCCAGATGCACCTGCGGGAACCAAAGGTATTTCGCTGTTTATTGTGCCGAAATACAATCTGGATGAAGCTGGTAATGTGGCTTCCCGTAATGGCGTGGTATGTAGCGCTCTTGAACACAAGATGGGCATTCACGGTAACGCGACCTGTGTGCTGAATTTTGATAATGCCAAAGGTTTCCTGATCGGGCCTGAAAACCGCGGCTTGAACTGCATGTTTACTTTCATGAACTCTGCACGTATTGGAACGGCGATTCAAGGTCTTGCTGCAGCTGAATCTTCTTATCAAGGCGCATTGGCTTATGCCAAAGACCGTCTGGCCATGCGTTCACTCGAAGGTGCGAAAGAGCCAAACCTGCCTGCGGATCCAATCATTGTGCATCCGGCAGTGCGTAATATGCTACTGACTCAGAAAGTATTTGCTGAAGGTTCACGTGCCTTGGCTTATTATCTGGCGACTTATGCTGATATTGCTGAAGCAACAGATAATCCTGAAGAGAAGAAAGCCGCAGAAGATCGTCTGGCATTATTAACCCCAATTGCTAAAGCATTAATGACCGAAACAGGTGTAGAAGCGGCCAAACATGGTATGCAGGTTTTTGGTGGACACGGCTATATTGCTGAACATGGCATGGAACAGATTGCCCGTGATGCACGTATTGCCAGCCTCTATGAAGGCACTACTGAAATTCAATCAATCGACTTACTGGCACGTAAAGTACTAGGTTCAAAACTAGGTTTGTTGACTGCCTTAACTGATGAAATCCAAGGTTTTGTAAAAGAACATCAGCAACATGTCCAGTTGAGCCAGCAAGTTGTACAAGTCAGCCAGTTGACTAAACAATGGCTGGAATTAACTAAAACCATTCAGGAACAGGCTCAACAGTCTGCCAATCAAATTGGGGCAGCATCAGTTGACTACCTATATTTCTCTGGTTATGTCGTGTCCGCTTATTTGTGGCTGAAAATGGCGATTACGGCACAGCAGAAAATTGAAGAAGGCAATACTGATCCCTTCTATGCAGCCAAGATCAAAACGGCACAATTCTTCTTTGCACGTATTTTGCCAAGAACTTCAACCCACTTTGCCAATATTCAGGCGGGCGGTGAAAGCCTGTTTTTACTTGAACCTGAAGAGTTCAAATTCGATTAAACCTTTTGACCCATGATACTCGTGTCGTGGGTCTTTTTTTAATAATTTTTGCATCCTCACTCCATTCAAATATTGAGATTTATTCTCGGGTATTGAATAAACCATAAAACAACAAGATCAGGAGTCTATATGGATTTAGACATGATTACTCGACAGTTTCCTTATGCTGATCTACAGCTTACTTTTCATGAAGTCGGACACCGTTCTGCATTTCCGACTATTATTTTGATTCATGGCACCGGTGGAAATACCGACAAGCATTTCAGCTATATTTTTCCGATGCTGGGTATTCATCAGCGGGTTTTATCCATTGATTTGCATACCCCGGATAAAGCTGATTTGAAGGTGACTGATTTTAGCCAGCAAGTTGAAGCGCTGATTCAGCATGCGGTTGCAGCAGATGAAACCATTACAGTGGTAGGCTATTCACTCGGTGCCGTGATTGCTGCACAAGTAGCAGCCAGTTTAAAACAACGTGTAGCGCGTTTGATCCTGTTGGCCGGTTGGGCAAAAACCAGTTCAGTCCAACAACTGCGTACCACGATCTGGCAACAGTTATTTAGTGATCAATCTGCGGCCTTGCCTCATTTTGTCAATTATTGCCTGTATAGCGATGATTATCTGTCTGCACGAAGCGAACAGCAGGTGTTGGATCTGGCACGCTTTGTCAAACCTTCCCAAGATGCAGCCAAACAGCGTGAACTGAATTATCGCATTGATATTACATCGATCTTGCCTGAGATTCGTGCAGAGACGTTGATTGTGGCTTGCCGTGAAGACCGCATGGTACCTGTAGCGCAAGCTAAACTGCTGTTTGCTTCAATTTCGAACAGTCGCTATATCGAAATTTCTTCAGGACATGCGCTCTATGTCGAAGCGCCAGCCGAAGTGGTGCAACTGGTAAACCAGTTTAGCCAGCATCCAGAACAATATCCGGTGAATCAAAAAATCCAGCCTTATATGCCTTAAAGGAGATAAATAATGCAAGCTAAAGGACAGCGCAGCAAGATTCTAATTGTAGGCAGCGGTTTTGGTGGTTTGGGAATGGCAATCCGCCTTAAACAGCAGGGCATCCACGATTTTAAAATCATTGAACGTGCAGCAGAAGTGGGCGGTACTTGGCGTGACAATACCTATCCCGGAGTCGCCTGTGATGTACCTTCCCATTTATATTCTTTCTCGTTTATTAAAAATCCCAACTGGTCGCGTGTCTTTCCACAAGGGGTAGAAATTCAGCGCTATTTAATTCAATGCTGTGATCAGGAAAATATCCGGCCCCATATTAATTTTCATACCCAACTGGAAAAGGCCAGCTGGAATGCACGAGAACGCATCTGGGAAATTCACACCTCTATAGGTCTGTATCAGGCTGAGATTTTAATTACCGCAACCGGGCATCTGGCAGATGAGCATCTCCCGAAAATTCCGGGGCTGGAAGAATTTGAAGGCCAAGTGATGCATTCCGCGCGCTGGAACCACGAGCTGAATCTGGAAAATCAACATGTCGTTGTGGTGGGTTCTGGTGCTTCTGCCATCCAGCTTGTGCCGGAAATTTCCAAAACAGCCAAAAGCCTGACCGTCTTGCAACGTAGTGCGCCATATATTTTGCCCCGACCAGACCGAGCTTATTCTGAGTCAGAAAAACAGCTTTTCCGCAAAGATCCGGACAGTATGTCGGCCCTCAGACATTCCTTGTTCTGGGGCAATGAATACAATTTTGCCCAGCGCCGTAATCTGAAAAGCCAGATTGAGCGGGTCAAGAAAAACTGCCTGCAATTCTTAAAACATCAGATTTCAGATCCTGAATTACAGCGCAAACTTACGCCGAATTATGAACCTGGTTGTAAGCGCTTATTGCTTTCTAATGATTATTATCCGACTTTTCTAAAACCAAATGTCACACTTGAAGACTCAGCATTGGCAGAAGTTATGAAAGACGGTGTATTAAGCCAGGCTGGAAATAAATTTTCTGCAGATATCATCGTATTTGCGACAGGATTTGAAGCGGCACGTCCACCCTATGCCGCAAAGGTGGTGGGTAAACAGGGTTTAAGCCTGGAGCAGCAATGGTCCAGCGGTATGCAGGGTTATCAGTCAACGACCGTACACAACTTTCCAAACCTGTTCATCCTGAATGGGCCAAATACAGGCAGTGGACATAATTCAGCACTTTATTTTCTGGAAACCCAGTTTGATCTGGTGCTGGATGCCTTGCAGTTTTTTGAGCAGGAACAGATTCAGGTCTTTGAAGCAGATCAAGAAGCTGAAAATAGCTATATGCAGGAGCTACAGCAGCTTTCGCAAGGTAGTGCCTGGTTATCGGAAAGCTGTAAAAGCTGGTATCTGGACCCGGTCAGTCGCAAGCTGACTTTGGTCTGGCCGGATTATGCTCATTCATTTAGGGATAAAAATCAGCATTTTATTCGTAGCGGTTATCACTACCAGTATGTTGAATCGAGACAGCAGAAAGTGGTGTAAAAATATTCAATTAAAATCAAAATCTTATGGTTTAAATAATACAAAATAATTGTAAATCCAGGACAGGAGTATAGTCATGAGCAGTCAGCCATGGATGGAAGAATATAAAAAGTGGAATATCAATCCGGAGTTTACCCGGCCAGATCCTGAGAAAACCCTGAGCACGATAATTGCTGAGAATTTGGTAAAATTTCAGGATAAAACCGCATTTATCTATCTAGATCGCAAATTCAGCTATCACGATATCGATGTGTATAGCCAGAAACTGGCTAGCTATTTACAGAGTCTTGGGCTGACTGCTGGCAGCCGTATTGCGGTGATGTTACCGAATATTATTCAATATCCAATCGCTACCTTTGCCATTATTCGGGCCGGTTATGTGCTGGTCAATGTCAACCCCATGTACACCCAGCGCGAGCTCTATCATCAGCTACAGGATTCAGGTGCAGAAGCCTTGATTATCCTTGGACAGACTTTGGAGCAATTAACAGCATTAGAGGAATGTCCTCAACTCAAATATGTTATTTCGACGCATTCGCCGGATTTTATTCAAGAGCAGCAAAGTGCTATTTATAGTCAGGCAACACAATATCCGGATAAACAGTTCTTTGACTTTAGGCAGGCAATAAATCAGGTAGAAATTATTGATTTCAAAACACCTGTACAGCATCAGGAAGATACGGTCATTCTGCAATACACGGGAGGTACCACAGGTGTTTCTAAAGGTGCAGAACTGAGCCATCGCAATATTTTATTTAATATCGCCCAGAACAGTACCGTATTTATCAGCCATTTTGGTGACCGCTATGCCACTGAAAATGAATATGTATTCTGTGCCTTGCCACTGTATCATATTTATGGATTTACCATCTGCCTGTTCAGTTATGGTCTGAGCCGAGGTTTCGCCAATGTGCTGATTCCAAATCCGAGAGATTTGGATGCTTTGGCGGATCAATACCAGAAACATCCACCCACTGTTTTCCCCGGGGTGAATACCATGTTTAATGCCTTGGCGCATCATTCACATTTTCGTGAACTGGATCATTCAAGCCTGAAAACTACAACGGGCGGAGGGGCATCTATTCTGAAAAATACGGCAGAGTTATGGCATGAGGTCACAGGCTGCCAGATTTATGAAGGCTATGGACTTTCTGAAACCTCACCGACTGCAACTTTTAACCCGCCTTTAAGCCGGCGGTTTAGTGGCACGATTGGCTTGCCATTGGCAGGAACTGAAATTCTAATTCTGAATGATGAAGGAAAACCTGTAGAGCTTAATCAGGCTGGAGAAATCGCCATACGTGGTCCACAGGTAATGAAAGGATACTGGCAGCAACCCGAAGCAACAGCACAGGTATTTACCAAAGATGGATTCTTCCTGACAGGTGATATCGGTTGTATGGACGAACAAGGCTATATCACCATTCTGGACCGCAAAAAAGACATGATTCTGGTCTCCGGATTTAATGTTTATCCCAATGAGCTGGAAGGCGTGCTGTCCAAACATCCTAAAATACTGGAATGTGCAGTGATTGGTATTGATGATGAAAAGTCTGGACAGGTACCCAAGGCATTTATTGTGAAACAGGATGAAACTCTGACCCAAGATGAAGTCATGACTTATCTGAAGCAGCAACTGACCAGTTATAAATTGCCCAAATACATTGAGTTTGTGGCTGGATTACCAAAGTCTGCAGTAGGAAAAATTCTGCGTCGCGAGCTGCCTCGTACTGTTCAGCCGAGCGCCAAAGCCTGTTAAGGAATGATCTAGTCCATTAGATTTAAAATAAAAAAGGAATCGAAAGATTCCTTTTTTATTGCTTGCAGGCTTATCGCTGCTGGATGACTTTTTTGCTTTTCAGTTCTTCTATTTCAGCAGAACTTAAATATTGACTCAAAATGGCATCGGTATCTTCACCCAGACAAGGGGGTGCCTTTTTATATTCTACCGGTGTCTTGGAGAGTTTGATCGGTGAACCGATTGAGGTGTAATCTTCACGTAAAGTATGCGGCATCTGAATCACCATATCGCGTGCCAATACCTGTTCTTCTTGCAAAGTCTGTTTCAGGTCATTGATCATTCCTACCGGCACTTTAACCGCATGGATTAAATCCACCCAGGTTTTTGCCGGTCTAGTATAAAAATGAGCCTGTAGAACTGTGGTCAATTCTTCACGATGTGTAACACGTCCAGAATTTTTTAAGAAGCGAGGATCTTCTGCCACCTTAGCCAGACCAACGGCCTGACACAAAGCTTGGAATTGCAGATCGTTACCACAGGCGATAATAAATTCACCTTCCTGGGCTTTAAACACCTGATAGGGCACAATATTGGCATGCGCGTTTCCGAAGCGACCGGGGACTTTGCCTGAGGTGAGATAATTCATGGCCAGAACAGAGAGGGAAGCAACCTGGGTATCTAACAGCGCCATATCAATATACTGACCTTCACCGGTTTTCTCACGGGACAACAAAGCCGCCTGAATGGCAATTGCGGCATATAAGCCGGTGGTCAGATCGGCAAAGGCCAGACCTGCTTTTTGCGGGCCACCTCCTGGAAGGTCATCACGTTCCCCCGTAACACTCATCATGCCGCCCATACCCTGAACAATGAAGTCATAACCTGGCTCTTGCGCACGCGGACCATTTTGACCAAAGCCAGTAATGGAACAGTACACCAGACGCGGATTTATCTGGCTCAGACTTTCATAGTCCAGACCATATCTTTTCAACGAACCCGCTTTATAGTTCTCAATCACTACATCACTCTGTTCTGCGAGTTTCTTGATAATGCTTTGACCTTCCGGGGTAGATAAATCTACGGCAACCGAATACTTACCACGATTGGCTGAAAGATAGTAAGCCGATTCATGGGTATCTTCCTGCTGATTATTTTTAAGCCAAGGTGGTCCCCAGATGCGTGTGTCATCTCCATGATCAGGCTTTTCAATTTTAATCACTTCTGCACCCAGGTCAGCCAAAATCTGGCTACACCAAGGACCAGCCAAAATCCGGCTTAAATCCAGTACACGAAAGCCTGTTAAAGCACCCATCGTTACGCTCCTTGTTCGATGTTATTTAGATTGCATGTCGTTTTAATAGTCGCTTTAAAGCTATAGGAAAATGGAAAAACAATCAACTTTATGATACTTAATTTCGCCTAACAAAATAAAACATCTAAAATAATTGAATATTCATCTTATTTTCTTTAGCCTGATGCAAATATAAGTATGAACGAAGAACAAGAGGTCACTGATAAAAAAGGAAAAAGCGATCTCCCAGACAGGATTAAAAAAGGAGTCAATCAAGTGAATTAAAAACGGATTAGCTTTAAAGCATATTCATTAGTGGAATAGCTTTAAATATAAAAGATCATGAAAACCTAAGGATAGGAAAACAGAGATTTAAATATGACGGATTTAGCGAGAGAATTAGAAAAGATTAAACCTACGACCAAACGAACCCAGCAAATTGCTTTTATTTTCGCCTTTCTGGCTTTACTGGTGGATGGCGCGGACATGTTGCTGCTGTCTTTCAGTTTAAATAGCCTGAAAGCAGAGTTTGGTCTCAGTAATCTGCAGGCCGGTACACTAGGCAGTTTTACCTTAGCAGGTATGGCGATTGGTGGCTTTATGGGTGGCTGGGCCGTGTACGTACCGTAGTCATTTCGATTCTGGTATTTTCCATATTGACCGCAGCCTTAGGCTTTGCACAGAACTTTGAACAATTTGCTGTTTTACGCTTTCTTTCTGCCTTTGGCATAGGCTCTTTATATATTGCAGCCAATACGCTCATGGCTGAATATGTTCCAACTGAATATCGCACCACGGTTTTAGGTACCTTACAGGCAGGATGGACCGTCGGTTATATTGTGGCCACTGTACTGGCAGGCTGGATCATTCCAGAATATGGCTGGCGAACCCTGTTTTTTATTGCCATTATTCCCTCGGTTATGGCGATTTTTATCCAGAAACTGGTTCCTGAGCCAGAATCCTGGCAGCGTGCAAGATTACTGCGTTTATATGCACCCGCTGAAAAAACCATCAAACAGCCTGTTAAGAAAAGTACCGTCAAAGAAATCTTTGCAGATCCTGCGAATCGCAAGATGTTTATTTTATGGATTTTTACGGCTGGGTTCCTGCAGTTTGGCTATTACGGTGTAAATAACTGGATGCCGGCATATCTGGAATCTGAATTGCACATGAATTTTAAATCTATGGCCGGCTATATGATTGGTACTTATGTGGCGATGATTTTCGGGAAAATTCTAGCGGGCTTTGCCGCAGACCGTCTGGGTAGACGCGCTGTCTTTTCGTTTGGAGCAATTGGAACGGCGATTTTCCTGCCCGTGATTGTGCTATTCAATACGCCAGAGAATATTGCCTATCTGCTGATTTTCTTTGGATTCCTGTATGGTATTCCATATGCGATTAATGCCACTTATATGACAGAAAGCTTCGCCACCTCGATTCGTGGTACTGCGGTAGGCGGTGCTTATAATGCAGGTCGTATCGGCGCCATGTTTGCCCCTGCAATTATTGGCGCGGCAGCCAGCGGTGGTTCAATTGGCTTAGGCTTCCTGATTATGGGGGGTGCCTATTTCTTGTGTGGCGCAGTGTCCGGGATATTCATTAAAGACCGTCAATACGATCCACAAAAGGCATAATTTCAATTTATAAAAAAGAGCCTGAATTCAGGCTCTTTTTTATATTCTTCAATTAAAGCTGTATTTCTATTTGTTTATTCCTGATCCGTTTCTTTACGCAGATGAATATTTTTTAAACCATCATTTACTTTATTGAGCAGATGAATCAGGGTAACCACATCATCAAAGGCCAGCTTATTTAAGGCCTGGCCATAAAAATCAAAGAAATCAGCTTGCAAGTTGTCCCATGTTTCCAAGCTGGGATGTAGCCAAAGCAGTGGATCTAATTCATCAGCATCAGGTGAATTTCACCATGGCCTCGACCCCATTCCTGAATGACCTGTCCAATACCGTGGCGGAACAGCATGACAAGGTTGATTCACTAAAAATTTTCCTGTGTGCTGGTGCACCCATTCCGGGGCCATTGGTACAAAAAGCCCGGGAAATTCTGGGCGTTAAAGTCATATCCGCTTGGGGTATGACCGAATGTGGTGCAGTGACGCTGACCCGACCTGAAGATGAGGATGAACACTCTTTCAATACCGATGGCATCGCTTTGCCAGGTGTGGAAATCAAGATCGTGGATAAAAAAGGTCAGACCAAAGCCGTGAATGAATCCGGGCGTTTGATGATCCGCACCTGTTCAAATTTTGGTGGTTATTTAAAGCGTCCACATTTAAATGATACAGATGCCGAAGGCTGGTTTGATACCGGTGATATCGCCTATCAGGACGAGCAGGGCTATATCCGGATCTGCGGCCGCAAGAAAGATGTGATTATCCGTGGCGGAGAAAATATTCCGGTCGCGGAAATTGAATCACTACTTTATAAGCATCCGAATATTGCAACAGTAGCTTTGGTCGCTTATGCAGATGAGCGAATGGGCGAGCGTGCTTGTGCAATCATCAAGCTGAAAGATCCGTCACATCCGTTAAGTTTTAATGAACTGGTAGATTTTCTAAAAACTCATAATCTGGCCATGCAATATCTTCCGGAACGTTTGGAAATCTGGGAGGATATTCCGATGACGCCATCGGGAAAAATCCAGAAATTTAAACTCAGAGAATTACTGGCTCAGCATATTGCCTCAACGACAGTTGAAGCGAACTAAATCTGGGAATAAATAGATAAATTAAACCCTGAATAATATTGCCTTATTCAGGGTTTTTCTTTTTCAAAGAAAATGATCTAAAGGTTTAATGCAAACTTTAGAATCACGTCTATTTTAATAATTTTAATAAGACTTCAGCCGTTGCAGCAGAAGAGGCCGGGTTTTGTCCAGTAATGAGCAGACCATCTTGTTGCACGTATACCTGCCAGTCCTCAGCTTTGGAATATTTCCCACCTTTTTCTTTCAGCATGTCTTCAACTAAAAACGGAACGATGTTTGTCAAACCCACGCCGTCTTCTTCAGTGTTACTGAAACCGGTGACTGTTTTGCCTTCTACAATAGAACGGCCTTCGGAATCTTTCACATCACGCAGGACACCCGGAGCATGACAGACCAGCGCAACAGGTTTATCTGCCTGCAAGGTTTGCTCAATTAAAGAAATGGAATTCTGGTCTTTGGCCAGATCCCATAGCGGTCCATGACCACCCGGATAGAACACGGCATCAAAATCCTGATTTAAGACTTCACTCAACTTATGTGTATTGGCAAGAGCCTGCATGGCCACTTCATCTGCTTCAAAGCGTTTGGTGGTTTCGGTTTGCGCATCCGGCTCATTACTTTTTGGATCTAGTGGTGGCTGACCACCTGCGGGAGAAGCCAAAACTACCTCTACGCCTGCATCGACAAAGGTGTAATAGGGTGCAGCCAGTTCTTCCAGCCAGAAGCCGGTTTTTTTGCCAGTATCACCTAGCTGGTCATGTGAAGTCAGTACCATCAAGATTTTCATATTATTTTCCTGTATCTGGTTAAACATCGTGAATAATCGACTGTTAATTTAACAAGTCGCAGAGGTCAGGAGTGTTGTGATACGTTCATTTGCTGTATCGATACGTTGTTAATTCGGTTGATTTAACTTAAAGAGGTGACTCTAGATACAGCACAGTTGTATTTGATATTCATCTGCCCATTAACAGGTCTTGCTGAAGATCAGCCTGCTTGCGCAGGAAATCCCAGACCAGTTTTATTTTTGGTTCATGTTGCAGATCGACCAGTGTTAGCATCCAAAAAGTATGGGTAAAACTGACCTGATCGCCCAAAACCTCTTTGAGTTCGCTTTTATCATTGACCAGAAATTTCGGCAAAATGGCAAGTCCGGCTCCTGCACGAACCGCAATCTCCTGCGCCAGAATACTGTTACTGCGAAAACAGGCACTAACCTGCAAGGGAAGACGCTCTAGCGAATAGAGTGCAGTGCTATAGACCAGATCATCAATATAGTCAACAAAACGGTGCTGCTGAAGGTCTTCCAGTTTTTTAATTTCCGGATTTTGTTGTAAATAATGCTGGCTGCCATATAGCTTTAAACAGTAATTAGACAAACGAGTAATGATATAGGGACCCGATTTGGGCCGGTCAATCGCGATCACAATATCGGCTTCACGATGTGACAATTTAATGGTCTTCGGAACCGGAATTAAATCGATGGTTAAGGAGGGATAATGCTGGGAAAACTCAGCCAGTAACCGCGCTAAAAATGCAGTTCCAAAGCCTTCTGGTGCACCAATCCGGACCCGACCTTGCAAGGGATCATGGCGCTTGTCAATCTGGATAAAGGACTGTTCCATCTGTTCCACACGCGGCACCAGTGCCAGACCTTCCGAGGTTAGTTCATAACCGGTGGCTTCGCGCTTAAACAGTTGCGTACCTAAAGTACTTTCCAGGGCCTGAATCCGCCGCGCTACGGTGCTATGTTCAACCCCGATTAAGCGTGCTGCGTTGGTGAGTGTTTTAGCACGCGCCAAAACTAAAAAAAAGCGTAAATGATCCCAATCTACTTTCATTTTTTATTTAACATCCTGTTAAATTCCTGTGCATATTTGCACAACTATCGTGCATCAATTTCTATTGGTGGTCAAAGTGTTCTTTGTTAGTCTGCTGAAACAGCGTAAAAAATACGTTTAAAAAAGCCAGTAAAGGCAGAGACAACGACAATAACAAACCAGCACGGAGCGACCATGAACGCTATTCATCATCCACAGCAAAGTACCGGATTCACCACCGCAAAACTCCTCATCAACGGTGAATTTGTCGAATCAAAAACCAGCCATTGGCAAGATATTGTCAATCCTGCGACCCAGGAGGTCTTGGGTCAGGTGCCTTTTGCCACGACTGAAGAAGTCAATGCTGCAATAGCCGCTGCGCAAAATGCCCTGGCCAGCTGGCGTCAGACCCCAATTCAGGCCCGTATGCGCATTATGCTGAAACTGCAGGACCTGATTCGCAGTAATTTAAAAAGCATTGCCCAGGTATTAACAGCGGAACAGGGCAAAACCCTGGCCGATGCCGAAGGTGATATTCAGCGTGGTCTGGAAGTGGTCGAGCATGCCTGTTCTATCGGTACGCTGCAAATGGGCGAGTATATTGAAGGCGTGGCACGTGGGGTCGATACCTACACCTTGCAGCAACCACTCGGTGTCTGCGCCGGAATTACCCCGTTTAACTTCCCGGCAATGATTCCACTGTGGATGTTCCCGATGGCGATTGTTTGCGGTAATACTTTTGTCTTGAAACCTTCGGAACAGGATCCACTGTCGACCATGATGCTGGTGGAATTGGCGATTCAGGCCGGTATACCGGCAGGTGTGCTGAATGTGGTGCATGGTGGTAAAGAAGTGGTCGATCTGCTGTGTACCCATCGCGACATCAAGGCCATTTCTTTTGTGGGTTCAACCGCAGTCGGTACGCATGTGTATAACCTGGCAGGCCAGCATGGCAAGCGTGTGCAGTCGATGATGGGCGCCAAAAACCATGTGGTGGTGATGCCGGATGCCAATAAAGAACAGACCTTGAATGCCTTGGTCGGTGCAGCTTTTGGTGCAGCGGGACAGCGTTGCATGGCACTTTCGGTGGCAGTGATGGTTGGTGAGACCAAGCACTGGGTCGATGAACTGGTCAACAAAACCAAAACCTTGAAAGTCAATGCCGGACATGAACCCAATACCGATGTTGGACCGGTGATCTCAACCCGTGCCAAGGCACGCGTACTGGACCTGATTAACAGTGGGGTTGAACAAGGCGCTGAACTGCTGCTGGATGGCCGTGAGGTACAGGTTCCGGGTTATGAGCAGGGCAATTTTGTTGGTCCAACGATTTTTAATCAGGTGACGACCGAGATGCGCATTTACAAGGAAGAAGTGTTTGGTCCGGTACTGGCGATCATGCATGTCGATACTTTGGAACAGGCGATTGCACTGATTAATGCCAATCCGTTCGGTAATGGCGTGGGACTGTTTACCCAAAATGGCAATACGGCGCGCACCTTCCAGAACCAGATTGATATCGGTCAGGTCGGTATTAATATCCCAATTCCAGTACCGGTGCCATTCTTCAGTTTTACCGGTTCACGCGGTTCCAAACTCGGCGATTTGGGCCCATATGGCAAACAGGCAGTGCAGTTCTATACCCAGACCAAAACCATTACCAGCCGCTGGTTTGAAGATGACCAGGAAACCACTGGTGTGAATACCACCATCAGTCTGCGTTAAGGAGCATCAGCATGAAGATTGCATTTATTGGTCTAGGCAATATGGGGGGCTCGATGGCGCAGAACCTGCTCAAGTCGGGACATCAGGTGTTGGGTTATGACCTGAGTGAAACAGCGCTACAGCATTTTTCAGCAGCCGGCGGCATTGTCTGTGACAGCCCTCAAACGGCAGCCAAACAGGCCGATGTGGTCGTGAGCATGTTGCCCGCAGCCAAGCATGTCCGTGAGGTCTATTTAGGTGAACATGGCATTCTGGAGGTGCTTCAAGCCGGCAGTCTGTGTATCGACAGCAGCACTATTGACCCGCAAACCATTCAGGACATTGCCGCAGCAGCGCAGGCCAAACAGGTTCGGGTCTGTGATGCACCGGTATCCGGCGGCACTTTAGGGGCCAAAGACGGCACTTTGACCTTTATGGTCGGTGCCGATGATGCCACCTTTGAAGCGGTCAAACCGGTCCTGAGCTGTATGGGTAAAAATCTGGTGCATTGTGGTGCCGTAGGAACAGGACAGGTCGCCAAAATCTGTAATAACCTGATTCTGGGCATTTCCATGACTGCCGTTGCAGAAGGGATGGCGCTCGGGGCCAAGCTGGGCATTGATCCACAGGCGCTGGCTGGGGTAATCAACAGTTCCACCGGCCGTTGCTGGAGCTCTGAAATCTATAATCCCTGGCCGGATATCTGTGCCAATGCACCATCATCACGGGGGTATACCGACGGTTTTGCCGCACAACTGATGCTGAAAGATCTGGGTCTGGCGGTCGATGCTGCACAACAGGCCGAGCAGCCGGTAGTTCTGGGCAGCATGGTACAAAAACTTTACCAACAGCTGTGTCAGGACGGTCATGCCCATCTGGATTTTTCCAGCATCATGCATCAATACACCACAACAGCTGCTTAAAAACTTAATGGTCCAATGGAGCAAGGATTCGCTTCATCAACAATACCTTGTCAGTAATAACGATAAATTCAGGCTGAGGTTGAACATGTTAGATTATCAAAAAACGGTTGAAAATTTTAATTTAGATGCGGTGGCAAAGCAGTATTTGTCCGGTTCAATGCAGGCGGTGAATGCCTGTTATGAATGCTGTGACCGGCATGCCGATTCCGATGCGATTGCCTTGTACTGGTATGGCAAAGATGGCCGCAAAGAACAATACAGTTTTCGCGAGCTGAAGAAATATTCTAGTCAGTTTGCCAACTTTTTAAAGTCACAGGGCATTGGCAAAGGCGACCGCGTTTCCGGCTTGTTGCCGCGCACCCCGGAGCTGATCATCACCATTCTGGCGACCTGGCGCATTGGCGCAGTCTATCAACCCTTATTTACTGCCTTTGGTCCCAAAGCCATCGAGCATCGCATTCAGCTGGCGCAAAGCAAGCTGGTGGTGACCGATCTGGCGAATCGGGATAAATTATCTGAAATTAGCAACTGTCCACCGATTGTGACGGTACATGCCGAAACTGAGGCAGAGCGCTATCCGCACGATCTTAGCTTCTGGACAGTATTAAACCGTCAGGCTGAAGCTTGTGAGCTGGAAATCCTGAATGTTAATGATCCATTTTTATTGATGTTTACCTCGGGCACCACCGGACCGGCGAAACCGCTTAAAGTGCCGTTAAAAGCACTGATTGCTTTTGCAAGCTATATGCAAAATGCCATTGGTCTAACTCCTGAAGATGCTTTCTGGAATATTGCTGATCCCGGCTGGGCCTACGGATTGTATTACGCGATTACTGGTCCCTTAATGCTTGGACACTCGACCTTGTTTTATGAAGGCGGTTTTAATGCCGAAAGTGTCTGCGAAATTGTTAAGGAATATGGCATTACCAATCTGGCCGGTGCACCAACCGCTTACCGCATGATGATGGCGGCCGATCCTGCTCAAATGGCAAAACTACGCGGTAAGTTACGTGTTGTCAGCAGTGCGGGAGAACCGTTAAATCCGGAAGTGATCCGCTGGTTTAAAGAGGTACTGGATGTGCCGATTTATGACCATTATGGCCAGACCGAAGTCGGGATGGTGGTGTGTAATCATCATGCCTTGGAACATCCGGTCCATTCAGGTTCGGCAGGCTTTGCCAGCCCGGGTTACCGGATTGCCGTTGTCGATGAACAGGGGCATGAATTAGCAGCTGACGTCCCGGGCATCCTGGCAGTGGATATCAGCCAGTCCCCAATGATGTGGTTCTCTGGCTATGAAGAAAGCCGTAAATCTCCATTTGTCGGACAGTATTACTTAACTGGGGATACCGCAGAAATTCATGCAGATGGCAGTATGAGCTTTGTTGGGCGTAGTGATGATGTCATTACAACGTCAGGTTATCGGGTCGGCCCGTTTGATGTGGAAAGTGCCTTGCTGGAACATGATGCCGTGATTGAAGCAGCAGTCATTGGCGTGCCTGATCCTGAGCGTACCGAAGTGATTAAAGCCTTTGTGATTCTGGCGAATAATTTTGCAGCTTCGGCCCATCTGGAAGAAGAGCTGGGTCAATTTGTGAAAAAGCGGTTATCTGCGCATGCCTATCCACGCCTGATTGAATTTGTGACTGAATTGCCGAAAACCCCAAGCGGTAAAATTCAACGCTTTTTACTGCGCAATCAGGAAATCAACAAGCAGCAATCCAAAACTGCATAAGCTCATAAAGCCAACAGATTGAATAAGAAGATTAAATAAAGAGATTGAAGGAAGCATCGATGCAATTAACGGAAGAACAACACCTGATTCAGGATATGGCCAAAAGCTTCGCCCAGGAACAGATTAAACCCTTTGCCAGCGAGTGGGATCAAAAAGGCATCTTTCCCAAAGATGCCTTGGCCCAAATGGGAGAGCTGGGTTTTTTAGGCATGCTGATTCCGGAAGAATGGGGCGGCTCGGGCACAGGTACGCTGGCTTATGTTCTGGCCTTGGAAGAAGTCGCTGCGGCCGATGGTGCAACATCCGCGATTATGAGCGTACATAACTCGGTGGGGTGTGTGCCGATTTTCAAGTTCGGCACGGAACAGCAAAAGCAGCAATTTCTAAAGCCTTTGGCCCAAGGTGAAATGATTGGTGCCTTTGCCTTAACCGAACCACATACCGGATCGGATGCTGCCGCGATTAAAACCCGGGCGGTCAAGGACGGCGATCATTACATCATCAATGGCGCCAAACAGTTTATTACTTCTGGCCACAATGCCGGGATGATTATTGTGTTTGCCGTGACTGATCCAGGCGCGGGCAAAAAAGGCATGAGTGCATTTTTAGTGCCGCGCGACACACCTGGCTATGAAGTGATTCGGGTGGAAGAAAAACTCGGCCTGCATGCTTCGGATACCTGTCAGATTGCCTTAACCGATGTCCGCATTCATGAAAGTTTAAGACTCGGTGCCGAAGGCGAAGGTTTAAAAATTGCCTTGGCCAATCTGGAAGGCGGGCGGATCGGTATTGCCGCACAAGCCGTTGGTTTGGCGCGTGCCGCTTTAGAAGAAGCAACGGCCTATGCGCATGATCGCGTGGCTTTTGGCAAACCGATTTTTGAACAGCAGGCGATTTCGTTCAGGCTGGCCAGTATGGCGACTGAAATTGAAGCGGCACGGCAACTGGTGCATTTTGCAGCACGCAAAAAAGAAGCCGGTGAAGCCTGTTTAGCCGAAGCCTCCATGGCCAAACTATTTGCTTCGGAAATGGCCGAACGCGTGTGTTCCAAGGCGCTACAAATTTTTGGTGGCTATGGCTATCTGAAAGATTTTCCGATTGAACGCATCTATCGGGATGCGCGGATTTGTCAGATCTATGAAGGCACCAGCGATATTCAGCGTCTGGTGATTGCACGCAGTTTATAAGGAATTAAAAAGGATTTTTATCATGCAATGGCAAACCATTTTACTCGAACAACGTAACGGTGTTGGACTGATTACCTTAAACCGTCCTCAGGCGTTAAATGCACTGAATAACCAGCTGATTGTCGAGGTCAATCAGGCTCTTGATCAGCTGGAAAAAGACCCCGAAATTGGTTGTATCGTGATTACCGGTTCGGAAAAAGCTTTTGCTGCTGGTGCCGATATTAAAGAAATGGCAGATCTGAATTTTCCGCAAATTTATCTGGACGATTTTTTTAGTCTGGCCGACCGGATTGCGCAGCGCCGTAAACCTTTAATTGCCGCAGTGAGCGGCTATGCCTTGGGTGGTGGTTGCGAGCTGGCATTGATGTGCGACTTTATTTACTGCGCTGATAATGCAAAATTTGGTTTGCCTGAAGTTACCTTAGGCGTGTTGCCCGGCATTGGCGGGACCCAGCGTTTAACCTTGGCGATTGGTAAGGCCAAAGCCATGGAAATGTGCCTGACTGCACGGCAGATGGGGGCGCAGGAAGCGGAACAAAGTGGTTTGGTCGCTCGGGTTTTTGCCAAGGAAGAATTGCTGGAACAAACCCTGCAAGCTGCCGAGAAAATTGCTGAAAAGTCGCTTACTGCCGTGATGATGATTAAAGAATCAATTAATCGGGCCTTTGAAGTGAGCCTGGCTGAAGGCCTGCGCTTTGAACGCCGGGTTTTCCATTCGATTTTTGCCGGTTCCGATCAAAAAGAAGGCATGCAGGCCTTTGTAGAAAAACGCCCAGCCAAATTTACCCATCAATAAAACAAAAATAGGAAAATAAAATGAGTGATGAAAATAATTTAGCGATACGGGTCGCAGGAAGTCTGGGCATTATCAGCCTGGACCGCACCAGCCATTTAAATGCCTTAACCCTGCCAATGATCCAAGGCATTCAGGCGCAACTCGATCAGTGGTGCCATGATCCAGAAGTGCAAGCCATCCTGATCAATTCCAACAGTCCCAAGGCGTTCTGTGCTGGAGGCGACATCCGCTATCTGTATGACAGCTATCAGGCCGGCAATACCCAATATCAGGATTTTTTTGCCACTGAATATAAGATGCTGAGCACCTTGCGTAATTTTCCAAAGGCCGTGATCGTGATGATGGATGGCTATGTACTGGGCGGAGGCTTTGGCCTCGCTCAAGCCTGTCATATCAAAGTTACGAGTGAAAAATCACGTTTTGCCATGCCCGAAACCGCAATTGGTTTTTTCCCAGATGTTGGAGCCACCCATTTCCTGTCCCGACTGGATGAAGTCGGTGTCTATATGGCTTTGACCGGGGAGCAGATCAGTAGCAGTGATGCCTTGTATCTCGATCTGGTGGATTATCATGTGCCGAGTGAGCGTTTTGCTGAATTGGAAGCAGCGTTGATTACTGCGCCTGTATTAAATCCGATTGAAATCCAGAAAATCATCAGTGGTTATATTACGCATCCGGTGGAAAGTGAGCTGCAAAAACGTGCAGATCTAATTAATCAGCATTTTGGCTATCAACACTTGGAGGAGATTGAACAGAGTCTTGCTCATACAAGTAATTCAACTGATCAGGACTGGGCCAATAAGATGCGAACCATTTTGCAGCAGCGTCCGGTTATGGCCAAGCAAACCAGCCTGAAGTTACAGCAAGCTGGACAGAATTTGTCGCTAGAAAAATGCATGCAGCTGGAACGGGACTTACAAGATGTCTGGTTAGAGCAGGGCGACTTTATTGAAGGCGTTCGTGCACTGATTATTGATAAGGACAAAAATCCAAAATGGCGAACCGAAAATGCAAAATTTGAACAAACACTGGAAAAGCTCTGGCCAGCATGGACTCAGCAGCGTATCGAAAATATTACTTAAAGCTGATGGTAAAAGACCCTCTATAATTTAATTATAGAGGGTCTTTGTATCTGTCCCATACTTTCATCGACATGAATTCTATTTAGTGGGACGTTTTCTTTTTCTTGCCACCGCCGTCTTGTTTATTGACCGTCGACCAGGCAATACGTTCGGCTTCTTCCTCAGAACGACCACGTTCTTTTTCGCTTTCTTCAATATGTTCAGCCTGCCGTTTCTGTTTATCGGTATAGGCTGATTTGTCACCTCTAGGCATCTTAATATCCTCATCAGGTTTGGCTGAAATTACTATAACAAGAGCTTATTTTTACGAGGGTAAGTATTTGTTGGAATCATTTTATAAAAACAAAATTTTTAAAAAATATGAAAATCTAAAGATTAAATAGATGAAGATAACGGTCAACTAGAACCGCTATCTTCTTTGTCCGATTAGCCGTTAATAATACTGCCGCCATTCACATGAATCACCTGACCTGAAATATAGCTAGCTTCTTCACTGGCCAGAAATAAATACGCCGGTGCTACTTCACTTGGCTGGCCCATGCGGCCCATTGGGGTACTTTTACCAAAATCTTTAAGCTGCTCTTCATCAAAGCTGCTCGGAATGAGTGGTGTCCAGATAGGACCTGGCGCGACTCCATTGACGCGAATGCCCGTTTTATTTTTTAATAAATTGGTGGAAAGGCTTCGGGTAAATGTAGTGATGGCCCCTTTGGTACTGGCATAGTCAATCAGCTGATCATGTCCGTGATAACTGGTAATACTTGTCGTATTGATAATGCTGTCACCTTCTTGCATATGCGGAATCACCGCCTGAGTCAGGTGAAACATCGACAGAATATTCACATTAAATGTTTTAAGTAATTGCTCGGGCGAGATATCGCTAATACTTTCTTGCGGATACTGAACCCCGGCATTATTGACCAGAATATTAATCGTTTTAAATTCCTGAAGGGTCTGTTCCACCATTTTCTTGATTTCATCTTGATCCTGTAAATCACATTGAATCAGCAGGCAACGTCGGCCTTCATCTTCCACCATTTTTTTGGTGTCCCGTGCATCCTGATCTTCATCCAGATAGCAAATAGCGATATCTGCACCTTCGCGGGCAAATAAGACCGATACAGAGCGGCCAATTCCGCTATCACCACCAGTAATCAAGGCAACTTTGCCTTTTAATTTTTCACTGCCTTTATAATGCGGTTTAATAATTTCCGGTGCAGGGTCCATTTTGGTTTGTACACCCGGTTGATGGTCTTGTGTTTCAGTTGAAGCTGGGGTTTCAGGATAATGATTCATATCTTTTCCAATTCCAATGATTGTGGCCATATAAGAAAAAATATATTAGAAGCTTTTAGGCAAAATGAGGCTGGACTCAACATTTCATAACAGAATGTATTCGAGATTTATCAATTATTCGTTGAAACGGATCAGGTTGAGCAACCAGAACAGAAAAAGCTGATGAAACAGCTTCTGGCTACACTTTGATAGCTGAGGTGGTCTTGAAAGGTGAAATTTGATTAGGAAAGGTGAGGTATCAACGGAGATTTAAAATCTAGACATAGATAAGCATCTTTTTCTGGGAATATATAAGAAAAATGGAGAGTTTTTTAACTCTCCATTTATTCATTCTGATGTATTTGAAAAATTTCTATAGAAATAAATTTAAAGATTATCACTTAAATTAATTCTAGCCTGTGCTGCCTTTTCCTTTTTGGCTGAGGCTTTACCCCAGTTAAACTTTTGTGCACAGATGCCTAAGCCCACAATAAATAATGCAAGCACACTGGTATAAACCACTTCTTTAAAATAGGTTCCTTCAATAATCATGGTAATTAAAGCGCCGACAATAAAGATAATGACCAGATAAGTGAGCCATGGGAATAACCACATCTTGAATGGAATATTTTGTCCTTCAGCTTCCAGTTTTTTACGTAACTTAAGCTGAGAAATGGCAATAGCAAGATAGACATATAAAGATACGGTACCAGTCGCTAACATCAAGACATCATAAATATTCATACTTTCGGTGGCAGTCAGATAAATCGCCACGAAAGAAAACAGGCTTGAAAAGATAACACCTACCCATGGGCTGTTATTGCGGTTAGTTAAACCAAAACTCTTTGGGGCATCTCCACGTTTCGATAGGGAATAGACCATGCGTGAGCAAGTATACAGTGCGGAGTTAAAGCAGCTACATACCGAGGTGAGCACAACAAAATTCACAATATGGCGCGCTTCCGGAATACCAAGTGCAGTAAGCGCTACGCTATACGTACCCCAGGTCGGATCTTTCAATAAAGGATTATTGTGTGGAATCAGGCAAACCGTAATCAGCATTGAACCGACATAGAATAAAATGATACGCCATACAATAGAGTTTGCGGCCTTACGAATTTCCTTGGCAGGATCTTTGGTTTCAGCTGCTGCTACGGTGACAATCTCTGCTCCCATATAAGCAAACATTACACCCAATAAGGCTGTGATCACGGATGAAAAACCATTTGGCATAAAGCCTTGAGCGGTTAGATGAGTTGTACCACCGAGCATAGAGGCATCGCCCCAAGGCCACAGGTGCATCACGGCCAAGCTGCCAAACACCAGGAACAGTACAATGGCAATGACTTTAATCAGGGCAAACCAGAACTCGAATTCACCAAAGTTTTTTACGTCACGGAGGTTAATCCAGACCAGCGCTACAGTGACCAGAAGCATATAGCCCCAGATCGGGATAAATGGAAACCAGCTATTTAAGATTTTCCCGGCGACAAAGGCTTCCCAGCCCATGAGCAAGGTCCAGAAAGACCAGTATAACCAGCCGATGGAAAATCCGGCCCAGCGCCCGATTCCTCGGTCCGCATAGGTTGAAAATGAGCCGCTGTCGGGATTCAGTACCGCCATTTCTCCCAGCATACGCATGATGAGTAAAACTAATAGTCCACCTAAAGTATAGGCCATGAGTGCAGCCGGCCCTGCAGAATAGATAACATTACCGGAGCCGACGAAGAGCGCACCGCCAATGACGCCGGCAATTGAAATCATGGTGAGATGGCGTGATTTAAGTCCGTTTTTTAAGCCGTTTGATGATTCGGAACTGGAGAAATGTTGATGTTCTGCCATATAATTTCCCTTAATATCAATAGCGTAGCGGCAATAAAATTCCTTATTTGGCTTACGCTATCTTATCCTTTGAAACTGTAACCGAATTCATCAGTGCTTGACCAATATTAAGTTAATCTTAATAAAATAAATCCTTGTAGTCTTATAGACAGGATCACACTTTGATTAAAGTACGGTTACATGCTGTTCATGTATGCGGTTAATTTCTCTTTTTTGTTGTAAAGTGACGAGAGCCATTTTTGAGCAATTCAAAGGAGCCAATTGGCTTAAGAGATAAAAAATATAAGCAGGCAATATTTACAGAAAAATAAAGCCTACCTAAAATATCAGGCTAAAAGCAGGTTTACGTTCCCTTTAAAAATAAATTAAAAGCTTTTTGATTTTAAAAATATAATTGTATTGATCCTTAAGTTTTTACTAAGTTAAAGTGCGAATTCCATGCTCACGCAAGCACTTTAATAATATCCCGAAAGCCACCAGAATTTCCTGTTCACTCACACAGGCAAAACCCAGTAATAATCCTTTCTGCCGGGTGGAATAATGTTTGGTATAGTATTGCGATAAGGCTCTGACCTTGATTCCCAGTTCAAGCGCTTTGGATGCAATCAAGACATCATCACTGCTGCTCGGCAATTTTAAAATCAGATGTAAACCGGCGGCGGTATTGTATTCATGCAGAAAATCTTCACCTAAATGTCGGCGAATCAGGTCAATTAAAAAAGCATGGCGTTTGCCATACAATAAACGCATCCGTCGGATATGCGCTTCATAATGTCCTTCACGGATAAATTCAGCCAGTGTTTGCTGATCGATTAAGTGACCACCACGATAAAGTTCCGAGGCCACAATTCGCAACGAAGAAAACAGCTGTTTTGGTACCACTAAATAGCCAATGCGCAGAGCCGGATAAATGGTCTTACTAAACGTCCCCATATAAATCACCGGAGAATCCGGCTCCAAACCTTGTAAAGAAGGATAGGGCTGGCCCGAGAACCTGAACTCACTGTCATAATCATCTTCAACAATCCAGCTATTGTGTTGGCGTGCGAGTGCAATTAACTGTTTGCGCCGTTCCAAACTTAAATGTGAACCTAAGGGATATTGATGCGAAGGCGTCACAAAAATCAGCTTAGGCGGTTTCTTGGGATGCAGATCGGGAATAATCCCTTCCTGATCGACCGGTAAGGAACGCAGATTCACACCATTAATTCGTAAAATATTACGCGCGCCCCAATAGGCCGGATCTTCGATCCAGACTTCGTCACCAATGTCGCTTAAAGTACGCGAGACTAAGTCAATTGCCTGATGGGTGCCTTCGGTAATAATGATCTGATCAGCATCGCACTGCACTGAACGGGCAATTTTCAGATATTCTGCCAGCTCCTGACGCAGTTCTAGGGAGCCACCGGCATTGCTGTAAATCAGGTTGTTAACTTGAGGTTCACGGCTCAAACGCGTTTGGATTTTGCTGAAAATATGATGCGGAAATTCGGTTACATCGGGTGCGCCCGGTACAAAGGCTCCCCATTGATAAGGCGAAGCCGCGGAATAGCCGAGCAAGTAAGAACCGCGTTGCGACAGATTATAATTTTGCTGTGCTTTTTTTTCTGCAACGGCAGGAGAATTCTGTTCTGCCTTCACCAAAAAGGATTCGGGTAATTTCTCTACTACCCAGGTACCTTGACCGGTACGGGCATCAACATAACCCTGTGCCTGTAATTGTTCATAGGCATTTAACACCGTATTACGCGATACCTGAATCTCTTTAGCCAGATCACGTGATGCAGGCAAGCGGGTTTTGGGAGCCAATACGCTATCGATAATCGCGTTACGCAAGCAGCGGAACAGTCGCATCTGTAATGTTCCTGTGACATCTTGCTGCAATCGCTGCAGTAAATAATCTCCAAGCAAGCTACGCAATTGGCTCTCTCCTACAAATTTGAAATGGCTCTCGTGAGAGCGGTATTGCTAGGTGCAAAATAGTCTGATCAGGCAGTCATTGTAAAGTGTCTTGTATGCGTTTTGATCATGTACCTGCGGCTTGAATACGAGCATACAGGCGGGCAGGCAATATACACAGATACCGATTAAAACTAAAGCGGAAAATCTAGACACTGATTTTGTTTGGAGCTCGCTGAACTAAGACCTGAATCAAGCAATGATTGCCATAACAGCCGAATAGAGATGTGTTGCAGCCGCCAGGACATACGACTGCATATAACAAAAGGATCATAGAATGAACATGATGATGAAAGGATTGACCTATACCGAGCAAGGTACAACGGCCTGGAACAATTATCTTAAGCAACTGGATAAAGTAGCGCCTTATCTGGGTGAGCTGAGTGAACGACTGGACATGCTGCGACGCCCAAAGCGCAGTTTGATTGTCGATGTTCCGGTCATCATGGATGATGGTACGGTTCAGCATTTTGAAGGCTATCGTGTTCAGCACAATTTAACTCGCGGTCCAGGCAAAGGCGGTGTGCGTTTTCATCCAGATGTCAATTTAGATGAAGTGATGGCTCTGTCAGCCTGGATGACGATCAAATGTGCTGCTCTAAACTTACCTTTTGGTGGTGCCAAAGGCGGTGTGCGGGTTGATCCGAGCCAGCTTTCCAAGCGCGAACTGGAACGCTTGACCCGACGCTATACAGCAGAAATCAATTTAATTATTGGGCCGCAAAAAGATATTCCTGCGCCGGATGTTGGAACCAATCCGCAAATCATGGCCTGGATGATGGACACCTTTTCCATGAATGCAGGTTCTACGATTACTGGTGTAGTGACCGGAAAGCCGGTGCATTTAGGGGGGTCTTTAGGCCGCAGTAAAGCTACAGGTCGCGGCGTATTTATTAGCGGTCGTGAAGTTGCCCAGCAAATCGGTCTGGATTTAAAAAATGCTCGGGTTTGTGTACAGGGTTTCGGTAATGTGGGCAGTGAAGCTGCGCTGCTTTTCCAGGAAAATGGCAGCAAAGTGATCTGTGTTCAGGACCATTCAGCCACCCTGTATCAGAAAGAGGGGATTGATATTAAAAAGCTGCTTGAATACTCAAATGCCCACCATAAAATTCAGGGATTTTCTACCAGCGATGAAATTTCTGCATCAGCTTTCTGGACCATTCTTGCCGAAGTCTTTATTCCGGCAGCGCTGGAAGGTGTGATTAATACTCAGGTCGCGCAAAATATTCAGGCCAAAATGATTCTGGAAGGTGCCAATGGTCCCACTTTGACTGAAGCGGATGAAATTCTGAGTGAGCGTCATATTACGGTGGTGCCAGACGTGATCTGCAATGCGGGTGGCGTGACGGTCAGCTATTTTGAATGGGTTCAGGATTTGGCCAGCTATTTCTGGACTGAGGAAGAGATTAACCAGCGTATGGATGCCAGTATGAAAAATGCGGTACAGGATGTATGGCAAAAAGCAGTTCAGGCCGGATGTTCTTTGCGTACAGCCGCTTATATTCTGGCTTGTGAACGTATTTTAATGGCACGCCAGGAACGCGGCATCTATCCGGGTTAAGCGAAGTTTTTTGCAAGATGGGTTAATCCATAAAAACGAATGGATTTAATCCATGATGACCCATCGTAAATTTTTGCAATGGGTTTTTAAATTGGCTTCTTTATTTAAAAAGGAGCCAATTTTCATTATAAATATAAATAATTGTTTATAAATAAAATAATTTTATATTTTGACTATTTTACTCGTTTTAAATAGATCAATTGGCTCCTTTGAATTACTCAATAATGGCTCTCGTCTCATACGTATAAAAGCGCAAAATGAACCATATCAGCCGGTCTTTGGCAAATTTCTATCCCAAGATCCGGATAGCAAAATTTACAACGTATGAATCAAGAATGAGGATACAAAATGGACAGTAAACACTCAGCACTGAATGCACGTAAACAGCAGGCGACACCACGTGGTGTTGGGGTCATGTGTCAATGGTACGCAGAGAAAGCAGAAAACTCGACCATCTGGGATGCAGAAGGCAATCAATATATCGACTTTGCGGGCGGGATCGCCGTACTGAATACTGGCCATCGCCATCCTAAAATTATTGCTGCGGTCACTGAACAATTAACCAAATTTACCCATACGGCTTATCAGGTTGTACCATACGAGAGCTACGTTGCTCTGGCAGAACGTATCAATGCACGCGCTCCCATCCAGGGTGCTGCAAAAACCTCATTCTTTTCAACGGGTGCTGAAGCTGTCGAAAATGCAGTTAAAATTGCCCGTGCCCATACTGGCCGTCATGGCATTGTGACTTTTGGCAATGGTTTTCACGGCCGCTCATTTATGACAATGGCAATGACCGGTAAAACTGCACCTTATAAACGCGACTTTGGGGTGATGCCTGGTGGTGTTTTCCATGCCCGTTATCCGGTGGAATCCAAAGGCATTAGTGTTGATGATGCAATTCAAAGCATTGAAGACATTTTCGCAGAAGATATTGCTGCGCATGACGTAGCAGCGATTGTGCTTGAGCCTGTACAAGGCGAAGGCGGATTTAATGTGGTGCCTGCAGAATTCCTGAAACGCTTGCGTGTACTATGCGATCAAAACGGCATTTTACTGATTGCTGATGAAGTACAGTCTGGTTTCGCACGTACAGGTAAACTGTTTGCGATGGATTATTATGAGACCAAGCCAGACCTGATCACGATGGCCAAGAGTCTGGGCGGCGGTTTCCCGATCTCAGGCGTTGTAGGTCGTGCTGAAGTCATGGATGCACCAAATCCGGGTGGATTGGGCGGCACTTATGCAGGTAACCCGGTTGCTGTCGCGGCTGCCCATGCGGTACTGGATATCATTGAAGAAGAAGGTCTTTGTGAGAGAGCAAATGATCTAGGCGCAGAACTGGTTGATGTTTTGCATGAACTGAAAATGTCCTCTAGCATGGTTAAAGATATTCGCGCACTGGGTTCAATGGTGGCGGTTGAGCTCGAAACTGCGGAACAGGCAAAAGCTGTACAAAACAATGCCATGCAAAATGGTCTGTTAATCCTGACCTGTGGTCGTTATGGTAATGTAATCCGTTTCCTATACCCGCTCACCATTCCAGCAGAACAGTTCCGTGCGGGATTGGCTATCTTGAAACAAGGGTTTGCACTGTCTGTCGCAGCCTAATGAAAGAGTAATGATCATGCTTCAAACGCAATATAGAGATTTATTACAGCATCCTGATATCAGCTTCGATCAGCCTGCCACGGGTGAATATATTGAAGTCAACGATGCAGCAACCCAAGCCACTTTGGCCTGGGTAAAATCCCATGACCGGGCGTCTGTAGAACAGCTGATTGCTCGTTCTCAGCAAGCCCAAAAAGCCTGGAAAGCCAAGACAGCACTTGAACGTGCGGATGTGCTTTGGGCCTGGTTCGATCTGATGCAGGAAAATAAAGAGTCCCTGGCTCAGATCCTGACTGCTGAACAGGGCAAGCCACTGGCTGAGGCACGGGGTGAAATCGGTTATGCTGCTTCCTTTATCCGCTGGTTTGCTGAGCAGGCACGCCGTATTGATGGTGATGTGTTGACTCCAACGCTTGCCCATCAACGGTTATTGGTCATTAAGCAGGCGATTGGGGTGACAGCGGCCATTACACCATGGAATTTTCCGGCGGCGATGATTACCCGTAAAGCCGCGCCAGCTCTGGCTGCCGGCTGTTCCATGCTGGTTAAACCGGCTGAACAAACACCTTTAACTGCGTATGCACTGGAAGTTTTGGCCTTGCGCGCAGGTTTACCACAAGATGTATTACTGCATGTCAGTGGTGATGCGGTTAAAGTAGGTCAGGTCTTATGTGAAAGCGAAACTGTGAAAAAGTTAAGCTTTACCGGTTCGACTCAAGTCGGCCGTATCCTGATGCAGCAATGTGCACCGACCATCAAAAAACTGTCCTTAGAACTTGGTGGTAATGCACCGGTTCTGGTCTTTGATGACGCCAATCTCGAACAGGCTGTACAGGGCATTATGGCCAGTAAATTCCGTAATAGTGGACAGACCTGTGTTTGTGCGAACCGGATTTATGTACAAGATGGCATTTATGATGCGCTGGTAGAAAAACTGGTGGCTGCCGTTGCCAAGCTGAAAGTCGGTGATGGCCGTGATGAAGCTTCTACCCAAGGTCCATTAATTGATGAGGCTGCGATTGAAAAAGTGCAGTCACATATTGCTGACGCAGTGAGCAAAGGTGCACAAGTGAAAACCGGTGGACAGCGCTCAAATCTGGGCGGTACATTCTTCGAGCCAACGCTTCTGACTGAAGTTACTCAGCAGATGCGTGTGGCAAAAGAAGAAACTTTTGGACCGTTGGCGCCGTTATTCCGTTTCAAGACTGAAGAAGAAGCAATTCAGATGGCGAACGATACAGAATTCGGTCTGGCTACCTATGTATTTACCCAAAGTACAGCACGTCAGTGGCGTGTAGGTGAAGCCTTAGAATACGGTATGGTGGGAATCAATACCGGAGCTATCTCTAATGAGGTTGCGCCATTTGGTGGAGTCAAGCAATCAGGGTTAGGCCGTGAAGGGTCTAAATTCGGTATGGATGAATACCTTGAAATGAAATATCTCTGTGTTGATATTTCTTCATAATAATGTTTAAAAAGTAAACTTATTCATTAAAAAACTGATGAGAAAATATCAGCCTCCAGTGAATCCCGTGTTTAATTTAAACCGGGATTCCTGCGATGGAGCAAGGACTCAATAAACAGATTGGAGGAGGGCATATTTTCAGTTGTTAAGTCATTCTTCTTCTCTAAAATTCCCCTAAATATCAATTAAAGCATCAGATTATCATCAGGATTTAACCCTGATTTCTAACTTTAAACCAAAAGCATCCAGTAATTTCTGCATAGACTTGAGTGTTGGATTGCCTTCAGGTTGTTCCATTTTCTGTAGAGTCTGGGGAGCAATCTTGGTAATTTTAGCCATATCGTTGAGTGTGAGGTGCAACTCGGTACGAATGAAGCGAGCAACCTGATGAAAAGGCCAGTCAGGATTGTTGCTGACGGTTTCAAGTACAGATAATCTCTTTTGCATCTGTTGAATCGGGGTCAGGGGCTTAAAGCGTTTATCCATGATTCAGCTCCTCCAATTGTTGGCAAATATTATTAATTCGATACTGGCTATTTTCAAGAATTTCAGGTGCCAATTGCAGATGCTGCATGTGCTCGAGTAACCCCTGATAAAGTGGTAATTGCTCGATTAATACCGCTTTGATTTCTTGTGGATCAATCATCGTGCTTTCGGCGATCTGTTCAATGACTGAATGCCAAATTGGCATGCCACCATGATCATCTCGCTCCCAACGTGTAGTTCGGGCAATACCATCTGGATGGAGCCACATCGGCGCAAAATCAAATAATGGGGTTAGTTGAATGATTCCATTATTGAAACGTTGAATCGCTGTATTACGGGTATGATTGTCTTTATTGCCTAAAGCGACATTGGCAAGATCACGCTTCAAATATTCAAAGATTTCCTGTTTTGGTTCAGTACAGCATTGCATCAACAGGCTACAGATCTGGTTATGGGTCATTCTTACCCCAAAACCGGCTTTTCCTCCCAGAGAAGCAATACTTTCCTGGGCAATTCTTTCAACCTTCCCATCGCTGACTTTACGGTCAAATCGGGGAATAAATAAAGTCTTACCATGCAGCTCCAGTTCCTGATGAACACGAAGTCCCAGGTATTGGGCAATTTTCATATATAAGGCTTCGTGCATCAAAATTTTATCTAGATTCTGATCACTGCCACGACTGAATTTCACCAGCCAATGCTGTTTGACCTGATCATCTGTCAGCGTGTGATCCAGATAGAACAGGTCATCGTGACCTTGGGTCAGCAGTAATTTTGGCCACTCGCCCTGAATACCAGAAGAACCGGCAATAAAAAGTCCATAAGAGGCCAAGGATTCAATAAATTTTTCTTGACGTTCTACGACTTGGTCCAGACTAAAGCCATGATTCTGCTGAACAGGGAACTGCCCCTGTAGCCATTCATAAGCCTCTTTAATCCGTAAATTACCAATCGGATTGCCTGCCCCGGCTTTTAAAAGGGCCCAGTCTGCTTGTTCTTGGGTATTTTCAGAAAAATTAAGCTGACGGAGTAATTCTTTACGACCATAACCTTGAGGTAACAAATCCATCAGGAAGGCCGGCCAGGTAGATTGCAAGGTATTTTGCACATTTACTGGTAAATGATAGGCTAGCGCATGCCCATCACTTAGGTTCATATAAGAAATAGCATATTCAAATAGATATGATGTGCGCGTGGCTGCTTGCCATCCAGTTTGTTGTTGACCGACAATCTCAACAATAGCGCAATCCAGCCATTCATCTTCCTGATAAATCTGCAGTGTGCAATATTGATCCATAATTTTATTAAAATAGTAAAGTAAAGTGATTTTATTTATTATATACCTATTTTAATAAAAAACTAATTTTATCTTCTTAAAGTTCTTTATCGTTCTAAAAGGCCTTATCTTCACCAGAATACAAGGCTTATGAGGCTATATAACAAGATGTATCCTCATAGAAATCAATATATAACCCAATTAATTTTTAAATATCAGAGGAGCTCTAACCCTGGTTATTTATTATGAATCTTTCTTTTGAATAAAATTTTAAGCAGCAAATAAAGGACTAAATCCCCGTTTACGTAGTAATTTTCGGTACATACTCGAGCTTCGATCTGCCGGAAAATGCGCTTCTAAAGATAAGTCCAGAGGTAAATATTCAGGTTTCTGATTTTCTACAATCACACGATCTTCCTCGAAAATTTTCATATTAAAGGCATAGGCATCTTCAACCGGTAAATCTTTATCATAATTGCGGCAAATAGGTGCAAAAAGTCGTGTTGAACGCGCAGTCATGGGTGAAGCCGCATTCATGATGACCTGCTTGGCATGATTTGGAAAATGAATCGTAAGTGTTGCAGTAAAGGGTAGGCTCACTTCAAAATGACGTAACCATTTAAAATCTTCCTGGCCACGCTGCTCGATTCCGATCGGATAACGTCCCACACTGCTGATATAATCTGCATTAAAACCGACCTCCGTTTCTGTCGTACTGTAATCAGGAACTTCTACATCCTCCGGATCGCCAAAAGTGTCTGGATGCACCCAGGCAAAATGAGCCACATCAATAAAACCTTCGAGCTGTCTTCCTGCAAAACATTGAATGTCTATCTGAGGGCAGACCAGTTGCTGATACTCAGCATCATCCCAAAAAGGCATATTAGGAATATGAGGTTCTGCATCTTTTGTAGCGCTTAATGAACACCAGATCAGACCATACTTTTCTACCGCAGCATAAGTTTTCAAATGGAAACGTTCCGATATTTTATGCTGAGGATGTGCAGGAATACGGTTGCATTTACCTTCATTGCTAAAGCGTAAACCGTGATAACGACACACCACGCCTTGGCCGTCATTTTTTCCCAAGCTTAAAGGTACACCGCGATGCGGACATGCATCTTTCGCCACCACCAGTTCATCGTTCATTTTATAAATCACCAGAGGCATATCAAGCAGCATGCTACTTGTTGGCTGATCTGTAATATCACGCGCAAGTGCAATCGGATACCAGTACTGAGCCAAAAGATGCCAGTCATGTTCCTCGAATGTCATATGGACTGGTAAGTCGGGACTAAAAGCGGCGATATTTGTATTCATAATGGGTTCTGTGTCATGACCTTTAGCTAGACTATAAAACAGCAATGTGTTCTATGAAATTTCAATTAACAGGACATAGGATTGCGTAAATCAGAACACTGACCAGCGATTAAAAACAAAATAAGCATCTTTCCAGGTTTTTTATGTTCAACTACGCAAATATTGAGATGGGATATTTCTAAGCTTAAATCTCGCTGAAAATATTTTTTAAAAAGCGTGCTCTCAATTTCAATGCTCTACTTTGGCGCATAAATTGCTTATCACGCGTATAGACCATTGATCATTTACTAGAATCGACAAGGAATTGATGTGACGACTAGCTACTTACGCGGACAAGAACTTATCGAGAGCATTCGCAGTGCACCTTATTCGCGTGACCTGATTGGCTATCATGGTGAACCACCAAAAGTGCAATGGCCAAACGGCGCGCGTGTCGCGGTACAGTTTGTACTGAATTATGAAGAAGGTGGTGAAAACCACATTGAACATGGTGATGCCGGTTCAGAACAGTTTTTATCTGAAATCATTGGTGCTGCCAGCTTTCCAGATAAACATATGTCGATGGATTCGATGTACGAATATGGTTCACGTGCAGGCTTCTGGCGCATTCATCAGGAGTTCCAGAAACGTGGTTTGCCGATGACCATCTTTGGAGTCGGCATGGCCTTAATACGTAATCCTTATGTGGTCGAGGCGATTAAATCAGCCCATTATGATGTCGTTTCACATGGGCAGCGCTGGCTACATTATCAGGACATGCCGCTTCAACTCGAACGCCAATATATGGATCAGGCGATCAGTGTTCTGGAAAGCCTGTTTGATGAGGCACCGATCGGCTGGTATACCGGTCGGGACAGTCCGAATACCCGTCAACTTCTGGCTGAATTTCCTCAAATCAAATATGACGCTGATTACTATGGGGATGACTTGCCATTTTGGAGCACCTTGACCAATCAGGTGGGGGAAACACGTCCACATTTGATTATTCCTTATAGCCTGGATAGCAATGACATGAAATTCAGTTCACCGGGCGGTTTTAATAGCGGGGAACAGTTTTATCAATATCTCAAAGATGCTTTTGATGTGCTCTATGCCGAGGGAGAAACTGCGCCAAAAATGCTGTCGATTGGCATGCACTGCCGTATTTTAGGACGGCCGGGACGTTTTAAAGCTCTACAAAAGTTCCTGGACTACATTCAAAATCATGACAAGGTCTGGATTTGCCGCCGTGGGGATATTGCCGAGCACTGGTATAACCATCATGCGCCATAATCATAAAATGTATTTGAAAAGATCAGGTTAAATGCTCTTTTTTGAGTCATGCACTTTATAAAAATAACAAACACATCAGCTTTGGCACTGTTATTGCAAAACCAGTTTTAAATAACCAAGCAATATAATCAGGCGATTGAAGAGTGCAACTTGTTGAATTTAATCAAGCATCAGCAGAAGATGCGAAGACCTTTTTAAAGCACTGTGTGCAAATACCCAGTTGGTCGATCGAGCTTGCCGCAAAGCGTCCTTATACCTCGGTTGAGGATGTTTTGAATGCAGCGAAACAACAATCAGCAACTTGGAACTGGGATGAGATTAAAGCTGCGTTGGATAATCATCCCCGTATAGGTGAAAAACAGGCACAGGCTGAATTGAGTGAAATCGAAAAAGACTTTTCCCATCGTGAACAGTCCGGCATTGCCGCAGATGACGATACCCAGATCGCACTGCTTAAAGGCAATCTTGCTTATGAAAAAAAATATGGGTTTATCTTTCTGATCAAAGCCGCTGGATTGAGCAGTGAAGACGTCCTTCAAGCCCTGAACTATCGTTTGCTAAATGACCCAGAGATTGAGAAACGTATTGTCCATCATCAACTGGCAGAAATTGCCTTGTCACGACTGGCTCAGGAGCTTCATGCATGATTAGCACGCATATTTTAGATACACATCTGGGAAAACCTGCGACAGACGTGGTCATTCGACTTTTTGCTGAAGACGGTCGCCTGATTAGGGAAGCAAAAACCAATGCAGACGGCCGCGTCAGTGATTTCGGCATGACCGAGTTTAAAGCGGGTGCCTATAGTCTTGAGTTCTTTACATCTGCCTATTTTGAAAATTCGGGTTTAGAAACTTTTTTTCCTAAAGCAGTTATTCATTTTTATGTGAAAGATGCGTCCCAGCATTTTCATATTCCTTTACTGATCAGCCCATTCGCGTACTCCACATATCGCGGAAGCTGATTTTATATTTAGACTTTGAGGGTGAGAAAAATGACAGAACAAAGTAAAACAATATCACCTGAACATGAATATTTAGGTGCGGGAAAAAGTGCAGCTTACGGTTTGCAACACGTACTGACTATGTATGGCGGAATTATTGCACCACCTTTAATCGTGGGAACGGCCGCCGGTCTGGAAGCTTATCAAATTGGATTATTGATTGCAGTGGCGCTATTTGTGGGTGGTTTAGCCACAATTTTGCAAACCGTTGGGGTGAAATATATCGGCGCGAAATTACCTTTGGTACAAGGGGTTTCTTTCGCTGGCGTTGCGACGATGGTCGCGATTGTGACCACAGGCGGTGGTTTGCAAGCAGTTTACGGTGCGGTCATTGTCGCCTCATTGATCGGTTTTTTCCTCGCGCCTTATTTCTCCAAAATTATCCGTTTCTTTCCACCTGTGGTAACCGGTTGCGTCATTACTATCATTGGTTTGTCCTTATTACCGGTGGCAGTCCGCTGGATGATGGGCGGCAATCCCAAGGCACCAGAATGGGGAAGTGTCGAAAATATTGGTCTGGCACTGATGACATTGGCTTTAGTCGTCTGCCTGAATTTGAGCCAACATGCTGCTATTCGTCGCTTGTCTATTTTACTGGCAATTGTTTTAGGTTCAGTACTGGCTTATTTATTCGGTTTTGGTGATTTCTCTAAAGTTGCGACTGGTAGCTGGATCCAGGTACCTAGCTTCTTCGCCTTTGGACTACCGACTTTTGAGTTAACCGCCATTATTTCCATGCTCATTGTTACGCTAGTCATTATGACTGAAACCACAGCAGATATCATTGCAGTGGGTGAGATTGTAGGTACCAAAGTGGATGCGGATCGTATCTCGAATGGCTTGCGTGCCGATATGTTATCGAGTGCGATGGCGCCTGTTTTTGGGTCATTCATGCAAAGTGCTTTTGCGCAAAATGTCGGCTTGGTGGCGATTACCGGAATTAAAAGCCGCTTTGTGGTCGCAGCTGGGGGCATGATTTTAGTCGTGTTGGGTTTACTGCCAATTATGGGACGTTTGATTGCTGCCATTCCTGTACCGGTATTAGGTGGTGCAGGTCTGGTACTTTTTGGAACAGTCGCTGCAAGCGGGATTCGTACCTTGGCTAAAATTGATTATAACGAGCAAAAAAATCTTATCATTGTTGCGACGGCTATTGCAGCCGGCATGATTCCCATTATTGATCATTCCTTTTATGCCAACTTTCCAAAATGGGTGCAAACCTTGTTTCATTCGGGGATTAGCTCAACCTGCTTAATGGCCATTTTACTCAACCTGTTGTTCAATCATCTGAACCTATTTAAAAATAAAAGCACAGCGACTACAGAAATTGTGGCAAAGATTCCACATTAGAAAATTTAAACCAGGATGAAAACAGTCCAGAAAATGGGCTGTTTTTTATCAAAAATTAAAAATGTTGGCTTTGTTTTTGCTTAATTCAGAATGTGATTCTTTCATTCCATTGGGGACCCTTATTTATGAGATTCACTCAACTTACTGCTGCAACATTACTTGTATTGGGTGCGGCATCCGCACAGGCAAAACCGATCTGGCAAGACTTCAGTGTCACCGGACTTTATGGAGAAAACTATGAGGTGGTCGATGAGAAACAGGCGACTGCGACCTTTGAATATACGGCAAAAGTAAAATATGCAGATGTCTTCTTCTTCATTGACCGTATGCGCGGTGCAGATGACTTTAAATCAAGTTATTTTGAATTTTCACCACGTTTGAGCTTGGGTGAAGTGTCGGGTCAGAAGCTTGCCTTTGGTCCGGTTAAAGATGTACTGGTTTCAACGACCTGGGAAGGTGGAGAGGGTTTTGATAACTTCCTGTACGGCGTAGGTTTCGATCTGGATATTCCATATTTCCGTTATGCCAGCATTAACCTTTATCGCGTGAATAATGAGAATATTGATGATGATTACCAGTTGACACTGACCTATGGCGTGCCAATTAAACTGGGAACTGAAGAATTTCTGGTGGATGGCTTCTTGGACTGGTCAACAGAAGAGGATGATCATGACAGCGAGATGAACTGGACCACCCAATGGAAATGGAATGTCGGTAAACACATTTCTCCAGACGCCAATTTATATCTGGGGATTGAACATTCTATCTGGAACAACAAATTCGGTATCCCAAATGCCGATGAAAATAATGTCAGTGCTTTAGTGAAATATCACTTCTAGGCAAAGTGATGAAGAAATAAGTTAAAAGCCCTGATAAAAGGGCTTTTTTTAATGCGTTTAAAATACGACCTGGATGTTTTCAGGAAAAGGATGAACATCACAATTTGATCCGCTACCTATACGATCCACTACGACAAACTCACTGGGTGCTTCAAGGGTCAATAATGGATGATGCCAGGTTCCGGCACGATAATTTATCCCTTGAGAACCATCACTGATAAATACCTGAATCTGACTAATATCGGGCTGTGTATAATCAAGTTCAGGCGCTACAACGATTAAAAATTGCTGGCCGTGCATCGGAATAAAAGCCTGTGATCCTAGAGGATGCCTTTCCAGCATTGAGATTTGAAAAGGAATTGCCGTAGCTTGCATATTTCTAAAAATACTCAGTCCGACCTTGGTGTCACTTTCTACTTCAGCCAGGGCATGATAACGCTCAGTCTGCTGCTCATTGATATGAAAATAATGATTACCCTGACAGGCAATGACTTCTCCAAAAGGCAGAAAACTTTCAGTGCTTAAAGGCTGTATTTTTATACTTTGCATAGACATATCATTGATCACTCAAGCCAATTTTCCCCAGAGACGAATCCGGCTGATGCCACCGTCCGGAATCATGTTGACACGAATATGGGAAATTTTTTCGTGTTGTAAAATTTCATTGATGTAATGATGAATATGATCCATTTGCATAGGTTGGGCTGCTAACAAAAAAGGCCAGAACATGCTTTGTGGAATGAGTTGCTCATCGGTTGCATCCTCAACATAGATGGCTTGAATAGAAACCTCTGCAGGGAAATTTCCCTTAAAATGGGCGGTATCAATTTCAATTTTCTCGATTCGGGCACTGGCGCCTAAAGCCAAAATGCACCAGTCAAATCCTGGAGCACGACGCCGTTTGGTTTCCCAGCCATCGCCCATGTTAATGCCACGTCCCGGATTAATCAGATTGCGTGGATGTCCAAAATGCGCATCGCTATAGGCAACGACACGGCCACCATGTTCTAGTGCCAAAACATCTAGCATTTGATCACTATCTTGCAGATTGATTTTTACCTGACCATAGACCTTAAAACGTGCAATCCCACCGTCAGGATAAATATTCAAACGGACATGGGTAAATATCTGCTTTGCTGAAATCTGAACAATATGATGCTGGCTGGGGCCCAAGACATTATTTTCTATAATGCTGATCCATTCTGCCTGATCAAGATTTCCATCTGGCGCATAACATGCTTGCACAGCAGCAGAGGCCGGATAATTACCGCTAAAAAAAGTCGTATCAATATCCAGTGCCTGTATTTGACCTGCAACAGCAAGTTTAATGATGGCCCAATCATAGCCCGTGTGGCGCTTGCGACGGGTTTCCCAGCCATCCATCCATTTGCCATGCTCATCAAACTTGTCTTCGATAAAGACCGGTGCCTCAAATTGCAACATGCGTTTTGCTTCAGCAAAAAACTCATCTGAACATTCAAGAATTTCTGCGCCAATTCGGGCATCTGCAAGGTTAGTTAACTGCTGTACTGGAGCAGGCAGATCAAAAATTGGAGCTAATAAGGTCGCCATCTTAAATTTCCATCATTGGTATACGTCACATGAATATGCACTTTTATAAATACAAATTTAGGTCTTCTGCCTTTATAAAAACAGGACATTGAAGGAATTTAAAAGCACAGCGTGTGCCAACTCTTGCTATTTTTTTAGTGCATTTTTTTCAGGATGGCACGTTTTTAGCATTTTAGCTGGCAATGAAGATGAAATAGCCAGGAGGAATAGATGGAGATTGCAATTATTGGGGCAGGCATGGGCGGATTAACCACAGGAATTGCACTAAAAAAGTTCGGACATCGGGTCACCATCTATGAGCAGGCAGAACAGATTTTACCTGTCGGTGCTGCAATTTCCTTGTGGTCAAACGGGGTGAAGTGTTTGAACTATCTGGGCTTAACTGAACAGGTAGCAAAGTTAGGTGGCCAGATGAATGACTTAGCCTATATCGATGGTTTGAATGGCGAGGTCATGACGCAGTTTAGTTTGGCGCCGTTAATTGAAGAAGTCGGTCAACGTCCATATCCGGTATCGCGTGCTGAATTACAAAATATGTTAATGGATGCGTTTGGCCGGCAGGATATTCAGCTCGGTAAAAGAATGGTGTCTATTGAGGATAAGGGGCAACACGTTGAAATCGGTTTTCAGGATGGCAGCACTGTTTCTGCCGCATTATTGATTGGCGCAGATGGTACCCATTCCATGACGCGTCAGTATGTATTGGGCAAACAGGTTGAACGCCGTTATGCTGGCTATGTGAACTGGAACGGACTGGTTGAGATCTCTGAAGATTTAGCGCCCGCACAGCAGTGGACCACTTTTGTCGGTGAAGGCAAACGCGCTTCACTGATGCCTGTGGCAGAGCATCGCTTTTATTTCTTCTTTGATGTGCCATTGCCCGCAGGTCTGGAGAATCAACGTTCGGAATATAAGATCTTATTAAAGCAATATTTCTCTGGCTGGTGCTCCCAGGTTCAATGCCTGATTGACAGTATTGATGAGCAGAAAACCAATCGTGTCGAAATCCATGATATTGAGCCTTTTACCCAGTTTTATAAGGGCCGTGTGGTAATTTTAGGGGATGCAGCACATAGCACTACACCCGATATCGGACAGGGAGGTTGCCAGGCAATGGAAGATGCGGTCTATCTGGCACGTGCCTTACAAATTAATACGCTAGGTCTGGAAGATGCCCTGAAACGCTATCAGAATAAACGCAATGAACGCGCCAATGAATTGCTGCTACGTGCACGTAAGCGTTGTGATGTCACGCATATGAAAGATGAGCAAATTACCAAAGACTGGTATGCAGACCTACGGAAAGAGCAAGGCCCACATATTATGAAAGGCATTATTAGCAATATTGTGGGTAATCCATTGGATTAAGTCTAATTAATAGCATCACATATCGAGAAACCGCGATTTTAGCCATCGCGGTTTTTGTTATTTAGGTATGAAAATACTACAGTTGCTGCACCTTGCTTTTTAAGGCTTCCATTTGTTCAATAATATGTTTGATCATCAACTGGGAAACGCGTGAAATCTGGCGTTTAGGCGCCACACAGAGGGCAATGGTCAGCGGATGCAGCCCTTTTTCAGAGATAGGTTTAAAGACCACTTCATCTCGCTCGACATACGGTAAAACATCGAGATAACTAAAAATTCCAATCCCGGAATTCGCCTTAATGAGAGTATTCATCAGGCGTATATCATTCGATTCCGTTTTACGTGCAGGTATAAATTGATGATGTTTATACAATGCCTTTACATAATCATGAATAATCAGGGGTTCGGCCGGAATAAAATGGTTGTCATTCAAGGTATCTGAAAAATAAATCTTTTCTGCTTGAGCAAGAGGGTGTGATTTACCCATCACAAAACCTAAAGGTAGTTCCAGAAAATGGAGGACTTCAATATGTTGATGGGATTTCGGATTCAGGATCAGGCCAAAATCCAGATCTGCCTCAATCACTTTTTTGGCTACGATTTCACTGTCTGCGACCCGGATATTAAAATTAATCCAGGGATAATGTTCATACATATATTGCACGGACTGCATGACAAAACCATCATTTAAGGCAGAAATTAAACCAAATTCGATGGTCCCACGCGTAAGCCCCTGAATTTCATCAAAGCGAATCCGGGTTTGCTGGAATTCTTTTTGCCATTTTATAACATCGGCATAGAGTAATTCGCCCGCCAGTGTCAGTTTTAAACCATTGGGCAAGCGCTCAAATAACATAATTCCCAGTTCTTCTTCAGCCAGAGCAATTTGCCGATGTACTGCAGACACGGAAATGAATAATTGATCTGCGGCCTTGCGTAAACTTCCCGTTTTCGCCACCGCGATAAAATATTCTGAAAATCGGGAAAAAGGCGTATTCATTAATTTACTCAAGCGAAGAACCACCGTTTATTTATATCAATATTTGAGATAACCGTAATTTATGCGAGTTTTATGCCAAAGAAGGCAGCTTTAATCGGCGAGTATATTTGTACATGGTTGACGTGTTCTAATTTTAAGAATGAATAGTACGAATCATTCTAATAGACAGAATGACAATAAATTAAGTAATTTCAATGATAAGCAAAGCCAAAATTGCACAGTTCTGCAATGTTCAAGGCCTTTAAAAAGAGACTACCCACGGTAAGAATATAGGTTTGATATGAACGCCATTCCAGTCATTAATTTATTCAACAAACCCTGCTATAGCCAGTTTGATGATCAGGACTGGGACATTCTGGCTCGTCACTGGTATCCGGTGGCACGGATTCAGGACGTTTCTACCCAACCGCAACAAGTGACCCTGCTTGATGTCAAACTGGCATTGTACAAAACAGAAAGTGGAGATATTCATCTGGTCCGTGATCTCTGTCCACACCGGGGTGTACCCTTAACCAAAGGCTGGGTTTCGGGTGAAAATCTGGTCTGTCCTTATCATGGTCTACACTACAATGGCCAAGGTAAATGTATCAAAATTCCTGCACAACCCGAGCTGACCAACATTTCTGAGCGTTTTTCTCTGACTAAATTTCCTGTAGTGCAAAAATATGGCTTGATCTGGACCAGTATTTTTGGCCGTGACGAAGCAAAAGCCAATTTCCCTGTTTTAGATACCTGGGAGATGCCAGATCACCAGGCAATTTTGCCGCCGTTTGTGGATATTGCCGGCTCAAGTGGCCGTCAACTGGAAGGCTTTATTGATGTTGCACATTTTGCCTGGGTTCATCAGGGTTCTTTCGCAGATCCTGGAAATCAGGTTGTACCCAAATACACGACAGAACGTACAGATTACGGCCTGCATACCGAATATGTCAGCAGTGTCAGCAACTATCCACATGGTATGCAAGATCTGGCACCGGAAGGCTTTTTGTGGAAACGTGTATTTGATGTCTATCCACCGTTTTCTGCGGTGCTAACCGTACATTTCCCAGAACAGGGACAATTAAAAATTCTCAATGCCTGTTGTCCGGTCTCACACAATAAAACCCGTTTATTTGTACCACTGACACGCAACTTCGATACCACAGGAGATTTACAGGCGGTATATGACTTCAATGCACAAATTTTTGCCGAAGATCAGGACATGGTAGAAAGCCAAAAACCTGAAGAATTACCGCTCGATATTTCTATGGAAGCGCATTTTGAAGCAGATCGCTCTTCAACGACCTATCGTCGAATCTTAGCCGAGTGGGGATTAAGTAAACGTTATATTGTCTAATATATTTTAAAATTTAAAAATATGGATTAAATTTTAAATAGAAACCCTATATTTCAATATAGTGGTTTTTATTTATATTATTTTTGAATGATCAAAATATTATTTATATGTCCTTATTTCTTAATTAAAATTGATTAATATTTTCAAAATTTGGAAATTAAATAAATCAATCCAGGCAAGCTCCGATTAGAGATTTCCAACCTCCTTCAATGAGGAGAGAAAATAAAAATATCTACAGAACATCATCCTTTCGGCGCATTACAAGCTAAACTCAACTATCAAAAAAACTATTAATCTATTTAAATATTAATAATTTATATCAAAAACAATTCCACTCCCTCAATGAGTCTCAATACATGATTCTATCATCTACATCTATCTTTGCTCATGAAAAATATGAAGCTTGGATTAAAAAAAGGAATGCGCAAATTTAAGGCATTTTATTTTATCGCACCACTAATAAGCAAAAATAAAAAATAAATCCATTTGATAAATTAAATTCCCTATCAATCATAAAATAAGCTTTTATAAATTTAATATCATTACGCCTTAATTAAATTATAAAAACAAAAAACATTTTATTTTAAAACCCTATTTTTATTATTTTTAATAAAAACTGGAATGCTTATTGCTAATTATATATTGAACAGACTGAGCACATTTGAGTGAAGTCATTTTAAAGCATGTGTTGTATGACACAGAACAACCAAGAGCAGAATAAAATGAAAGAAAAAAATAGCTTCAAAACCGGATTGAAAAAATTGGTAGGGGTGTTAATGGCAAGCGGTATGATGAGCATGGCCGCTGTCGCCAATGTTCAGGCCCAAGATAAAGCCGCATTTGTTTATATTGGCCCAACCAGTGACCATGGCTGGACCTATTCTCATGATCAAGGCAGGATTAAGGCTGAAAAAACCCTCGCAGGAAAATATAAAACCTCTTATATTGAAAATGTCCCTGAAACAGCAGATGCCGAACGTGTGATCCGCAACCTGGCACAACAAGGCAATAAAGTCATTTTTGCGACTTCGTTTGGTTATATGAATGCAATGGAGAAAGTATCCAAGCAATTTCCCAATACAGTATTTATGCATGCAACCGGTTATAAGCAGGGGAAAAATTTAGGAGTGTATGATGTCCGTACCTATGAAGGCGCTTATATGCTGGGTGTGGTCGCAGGGCAAAAAACCAAAAATAATGTTTTGGGTGTAGTTGCGTCTTTTCCGATTCCTGAAGTCATCCGTAATATCAATGCCTATACCCTCGGTGCACAAAGTGTAAATCCAAAAATTAAAACCAAAGTCATTTGGGTGAATTCATGGTTTAACCCGGGCAAAGAACGTGATGCAGCCTTGGCATTGATTGCTCAAGGTGCAGATGTGCTGATGCAAAATACCGATTCTCCGGCAGTGGTACAGGCGGCTGAACAAAAAGGTGTCTTTGCTTTTGGCTGGGACTCTGACATGAGCAAATTTGGCCCTAAAGCGCATCTTGCCGCATCGGTTTTACATTGGGAAAAAATTTACACCCCGGTAATGATGCAAGTCAGCAATAAAACCTGGAAACCAAGTGCAATGTGGTACGGCGTGAAACAAAAAGCAGTCGATATTGAAAGCTTTGGTCCTTCCGTGTCGGCAGCCTCTAAAGCAAAAGCACTCAGCGTACGTGACGGTATTTTAAAAGGCACATTGCATCCATTTACCGGCCCGATTCATAAACAGGATGGCACATTGGTCTTGGCAAAGGGCAAGCGCCTAGATGATGCGGCACTAAGCAAAATGAATTACTACGTGAAGGGCGTAGAGGGTTCATTACCGAAATAAAGCTTTGTCATTTTGCAATTCAAAAAACTTTAAATACTTTGATGTACTTTCCCGCATCCATCTGAATGCCTGCACGCTTCAGATGGATGCCGCACTGTCACAGCATTGAATAGGGCACTGATGATGACCTCTCAACACGATAGATCTGCTCATGCGCAAGAGTTGAACGCACGTTCTTCTTCAGGTGTACCGCGTTTACAGCTCATCAATATCTGTAAAAGTTACAATTCATTGAAAGCGAATGACCAGATACATTTAACCGTTCAACCTGGGCAAATTCATGCCATTTTGGGTGAAAATGGTGCTGGCAAAAGTACCCTGATGAAAATCATTTATGGGGCAACCAAGGCCAATCAAGGACAAATCCTCTGGAACGGTAAAGAAGTTCATATTGATAACCCGTCGATGGCAAGAAAACTCGGGATTGGCATGGTCTATCAGCATTTCTCTTTATTTGAAACCTTGACCGTGGTGGAAAATATTTTGCTGGGACTGGATGAAAAGATTCATTTAAAAGTCCTCAGCCAAAAAATTATTAAAGTTTCAGAACAATATGGTTTACCCATTGATCCACGCCGCGAAGTACATTCTTTATCGGTAGGTGAGCGGCAACGTGTCGAAATTATTCGCTGCCTTTTGCAAAATCCCGCTTTAATCATTTTAGATGAACCGACTTCAGTATTGACACCACAAGCGGTACGGCAACTGTTTAAAACTTTACGGTTATTGGCCTCCCAAGGCGTTTCAATTTTATATATCAGTCATAAATTACACGAGATCAAAGAACTCTGTGATGAAGCGACCATCTTACGCAATGGCCGTGTCACCGGAAATGTTAATCCCAAAGACAACAGTACCAGTGATTTAGCACGCTTAATGATTGGCCGTGATTTACCGACCTATGTACGCCCTGAATATACAGGTGAAAAACAGATATTATTCCAGGTTGAGAATCTCAATTACCAGTCCGACGACCCATTTGGTGTGTCGCTGAAAAATATCAATTTAAATATTTTTGCCGGTGAAATTGTAGGAATTGCCGGGATTTCTGGCAATGGGCAAGCAGAATTACTGTCTTTATTGTCGGGTGAAAATAGCCTGAAACATGGCCGGATGGTTCTGGATCAAATCGATATTTCCCGATTCAGTTCTGGACAACGGCGTGATTTGGGCCTGGGCTTTGTCCCTGAAGAACGTCTGGGCCGAGGAGCAGTCCCGAACATGACACTGTCCCAGAATGCCTTGCTGACTGCATTTCGGCAGAACCTGACGCAATGGGGATTAATCAAGTTTGCACAATGTAAGCTTTTTGCCGAGCACTGTATTGAAAAATTCGGGGTGAAAGCCAGTGGCCCAGAGGCAGAAGCACGTTCCTTGTCCGGTGGAAATCTACAAAAATTTATTGTCGGCCGGGAAATTTTGCAAAACCCGAAATTCCTGATTGTGGCTCAACCGACCTGGGGCGTTGATGTGGGCGCGTCCATGTTTATCCGGCAAACCCTGATTGATCTCTCTCGACAAGGTGTTGCCATTTTGGTGATTTCAGAAGAATTAGAAGAGCTGTTTGAAATCAGTGATCGTCTCTGTGTCTTGGCCAATGGTGAACTATCTCCAGCGATACCTACTCATGAAACCAATACTGAAAATGTTGGGGTCTTGATGTCAGGTATTTCAAGTCATGACACTGCGATCATAGTAGAGGAGCAGCAAGCTCATGCTTAATATAGCCAAAAATAAATATACGGGTTGAGAGGAGAGCAACATGCATTTACTGGAACCGCGTGAACATCCATCTCAAATCATGAAGTGGCTTTCACCGCTCATTGCGCTGCTGGCCATGCTGATTGTCGGTAGTATTCTGTTTTTAATGTTGGGCATTAATCCCGCGCAAGCCATGTACATCTTCTTTATTGAACCGCTGACATCATCTTATGGTTGGAGTGAACTGGCAGTGAAAGCCGGGCCTCTGATTCTGATTGCCTTGGGGCTGGCGGTTGGATTTCGAGCCAAATTATTCAATATTGGTGCTGAAGGACAGCTTACCATCGGGGCAATTTTTGGCGGTGGTATTGCGATTTTATTTCATGATCAAATCGGTTGGTGGGTTCTCTCGTTAATGATCGTCATGGGCGCACTTGGTGGGGCACTCTGGGGTGCAATTCCTGCCTTACTGAAAACCCATTTTAATGCTGAAGAAACCCTGACCACCCTGATGATGAATTATGTCGCAGTATGTGTGTTGCTATACCTGGTCAATGGTCCTTGGCGTGATCCGGAAGGGATGAACTTCCCACAATCGGTGGTTTTTAGTGAGAGTGCGACGCTGCCATTCATTGTAGAAGGCACACGCATTAATGCCTCTATTTTTATCACTTTTTTTGCAGTCCTTCTGTTTTGGGTTTTTATGCGTAAAAGTCTGACGGCCTATAAACTGGAAGTCAGCGGTCAGGCACCTTTAGCTGCCAAATACGCAGGTTTTTCTTCCTCCAAAGCGATCTGGATGAGTCTGGTGATTTCCGGAATGATGGCAGGTATTGCCGGAATCTGTGAAGTGGCTGGACCTATTGGTCAGCTGAATCCGAACCTGTCCCCAGGTTATGGCTATGCAGCGATTATCGTGGCCTATCTAGGGCGTTTAAACCCAATCGGTATTGTGCTGTCAGGCTGTTTTATGGCGCTGATTTATCTGGGCGGCGAAATGGCACAAATGCAGTTGCAGCTTCCGGTCGCGATTACCGGTATTTTCCAGGGCCTGCTGTTATTTTTCCTGTTGGCTTCCGATGCATTAATTGAAAACCGTTACCGGTTTAGCAAAAAAATGGTGCCACCGGTCCCTCAGTCCACAGCAACCACCCTCTAACCCAATGTTGTCTACAGCAAAAGGAAGCATGATATGGCTTTAGAAATAACTGCAATTCTTGCAGGTACTGTTGCAGCAGCAACACCACTGATTTTCACAGGTCTGGGGGAATTGGTCACACAGCGGACAGGTGTGATTAATCTTGGAGTAGAAGGGATGATGCTGGTCGGTGCAATTGCAGGTTTTGCTTTTGCTGCGCAATATGATGCCAGTGTATTAAGTGCCTTATTGATGGGTGGTCTGGCAGGCATGCTGATGGCCCTGATTTTTGCCTTTTTTACCTTGTCTTTAAGTACCAATCAATCCGCGTGCGGTTTGGCTTTAACCATTTTTGGACTCGGTATCTCTGCATTTTTGGGACAGAACTACGTCAGTATGGCTTTACCGGGTCTGGCTAATTTTAATATTCCACTATTAGCGGATATTCCAGTATTGGGTCCGATTTTGTTCCAGCAAAACTATGTGGTTTATCTGTCAATCTTGGTCTTCTTTCTGGTGTGGTTTGTCTTGGCCAAAACCCGTTTGGGCTTATTGCTTAAAGCAGTCGGAGAATCACCGGAAAGTGCGCATGCCATGGGTTATCACGTGTTGGCGATTCGTTATGGCGCAGTGCTATTTGGCGGTTTGATGGCAGGGGTTGGCGGAGCATTTTTATCGACCATATATACCCCGATGTGGATTGAAAATATGGTGGCAGGCCGCGGCTGGATTGCCATTGCACTGGTAGTATTTGCGGTGTGGAAACCAACACGTTTAATGCTCGGCGCTTACCTGTTTGGGGGCGTAACCATTTTGCAATTTCACGCCCAGGCGCTTGGAATCAAGGTGCCGAACGAGCTGCTTGCCGCATTGCCCTATATAGCCACCATTGTGGTACTGGTCATGATTTCACGGAATAAAAAAGTACTCAAAATGAATTTGCCATCTTCTTTAGGCAAAACCTTCGTGCCATAACCGCAGCCATTCATCATAAATAGAATAGATTTGAGTATAAATCATGAAAATTTTAACAGCTTCCTATGTCCTTACCATGAACACGCAGAATGAATGTATTAAAAATGGCGCGATACTGATTGATGGTGACAAAATAAAAGCAGTGGGTACATTGGCACAGTTAACCCAATGCTATCCAGAGGTGCTCATTGAGGATTACCCACAAACGATCCTGATGCCGGGCTTGATCAATAGCCATTGTCATTCCGGTTTATTGCGTGGCACGGCAGAAGGGTTACCGGTTTGGGATTGGTTACAGCAGTATATTGATCCGATGCACCGGGTGTTGACACCCAATGATGCGAAGATTGCTTCTTATTTGTGTTATGCCGAAGCACTTTTGTCGGGAACCACCACTATTGTCGATATGTGGCGCTATATGGACGGAAGTGCTGAAGCTGCGCAAGTGTTGGGAATTCGTGCTGTTCTTGTGCCTTATGTCGCGGAGCATCCGGATCACAATTATTTTGAAACCTTAAAAAGTAATGAGGCTTTAATCAACCGTTGGCATCAGCAGGCGAATGGACGTATTCAGGTTTGGGTAGGTTTAGAGCACCTGTTTTATGCTGAAGCTTCAGCATTAAGCCGTATTGAGAAACTTTGTCAGGATTATCAAACCGGTTTTCATACTCATAGCAATGAAAGCCAATTTGATGTACAGGAAAACCTGCGCCGTTCAGGCATTCGCCCGATTGAAAGTCTGCAAAAGCTAGGCTTGCTAGATCTGCCTAAAACCCTGTTGGCACATTGCGTCTGGGCAGATGCAAATGAAATTCAGATTTTAAGGCAACATGCGGTCGGTGTCGCCCATAACCCGATTTCCAATATGAAATTGGCCTCCGGTGCAGCCCCTGTGGTTGAAATGCTACGCCAAGGCATTGCGGTGGGTCTGGGTACTGATGGAGAAAAAGAAAACAATAACCTGGATCTATTTGAAGAAATGAAAACGGCATCATTATTGGCCAAGTTTTCGAATTTAGATGCGGCTGCCCTGGATGCCTGGTCGGTCTGTCAAATGGCTACGATTACAGGAGCTAAAGCCTTGGGTATGCAAGATGAAATTGGTTCATTGGAAGTCGGCAAACAGGCCGACCTGATTGCGGTGAAACTGGATACACCGCGGATGACGCCGTTGATTGATCATAGAAAATTATTTAATTTGCATACCAATTTAGTCCATGCAGTTCAAGGCCAAGATGTCGTGATGACGATGGTGGCGGGACAGACTGTGGTTAAAAATGGCCGTTTGATCAATGCCGATTTACAGGCTCTAATTGATCAAGTGAATCAGGCGGCGCCACGCTTGTTTGAACGTCGTGATCAGTGGTTTGCAAAGCAGGGGCAAACGGTGAATGAATTACAGCGGGAAGAATTTTAAGATTTACGTGGGGGTTGCGGTTATTCATTGATAGTGGGGTGACCTCAGACGCCTTTCTAACGAATGATTTAAATGAAATTAAACAGAGTGAATAGACTGATATTTTCTAATCTTTAGATGAGTTTCATTCATTCACTTCTAAATTGCATCTAATAAGCTATAAAACCATTCTTTGAATTTACCCCTTTGCATCTCTATATTGGGGTGATAGGAGCTGTAGCGGTCAGCCTGTTCTGTGTGTATAGCCTGTTCCAACAAAAACAAGATATTGGATCTACCACTGAACTGGCTTTTTTGATGACCTATATCATTGGCGCTATTTGTGTGTGGAATATCCCACTGGCTGCATGGATGGCGGTTCTACTTACGATCATCCTGATGGGCAAACAGACACTGCATCAATTTGCCGGAAAAACGATCCAAAGCTATGAGTTAAGAGACGGGCTACTTTTATTGGCTTTGATATTGATTGCGTTGCCGGTCATGCCCAATAAGCCCTTGTGGGGCGCCGTACTGAACCCCTATATCATCCTTAAACTACTCATTTTAATCTTGATTGTGCAGTCCATGGCACATGTGGCAAAACGAATCCTGTCCAATGATAAGGCTCTCATTTTATCTGCCTTAGCCTCGGGATTTGTCTCCAGTACGGCCACAATTGCCAGTTTGGGCATGCAAGTCCGATCCGGGCAGGCCAGTGCAAAATTAAATGCAGGTGCTGGATTGATCTCCTGCATTGCCACCTTATTACAGCTCTTGCTGATTGTTCTGGGAGTGAGCGTAGAATGGTTCAAGTTCTTGCTGATTCCGAGTTTGGTGGGGATCGGAATTTTATGTATTGCTGCCGGATTCTTGATTTATCGAACTCCCCAAGCGGATGACAGTACGACCATCAATGAAATACAAGAAATTGATAGCCGGATGTTCAGTATAAAAGAAGCGGTAATTATTGCGGTCAGTTTGACCTTAATCCAGGCTGGGATTTACGGCGCGAATCTTTTACTGGGAGATAGCGGCTTAATCTTAGGTACTTTTTTAGCCTCTTTATTTGAAGTGCATGCTGCTGTAGCAGGTGTAGTGATACAAGGAAATCCTCACAACCTGACTTTAATTTATGCTGTCATGATTGGACTTGCGGCACATGCGGTGTCTAAAAGTATCAATTCTTTTGTGACCGGGGGATGGAAGTTTTTTCTGTATTTTGCGCCTAGCCAGATTCTACATATGTTAGGACTTATCTTTATTCTTCTGAGTTTGAAATAAAGAAGAGCGGGTTTGCATATATTATGAAATGATCCAATCATTTTAAGTCATTTTTAAGATTCAGATTCTAGGCTAAAGCATCTTAAAGTCTTTGAGCCACGGATCATGCTGAAGCTGTTTTCCCATTCGTCCTTTTTTAGTCAGCGACCTAAAAAGTCGATTAGTCTTTCAGGCTTCAACATGTTGCTGGCTATGTGGCTGGGATTGATCCTAAACTTTGCTTTCTATCAAAAAATTCATGAATTTACGCCTTATGCCAATCTAAAAGCAGGTCTGTTACTGGTCGCTACGGCGCTGATCATTATTGCGTTTTACAATCTGGTATTACAGTGGCTGAACTGGAAATGGAACGCCAAAATACTGGCCAGTGTCTTGATCATTCTGGGTGGTTTCAGTGCTTACTTTGTCAATAGTCTGGGGGTCGTTATTACGCCAGACCAGATCCAGAATATGCTGCAAACCGATGCCCGCGAAGTTCGAGATCTCTGGTCAATGCGACTGGTCATCTGGACACTAGTATTTGTAGTTTTTCCACTTTTTATCATCTGGATGCTTAAAATTCAGCCTGCATCGCTTGGGCATCAGCTGGTGCATAAAAGCCTGAGCAGTGTAGTCTCACTCGGACTGATTCTAGGTTTATTGTTCTGCTTCTATGTCGACTATGCAGCCATCTTCAGAGAGCACCGTGATCTGAAGGGAATGCTTTCTCCACAAAATAGCATCGCGTCCACCTTATCCTATTATAAAAAGAAAGCACCTAAAGCGAATTTACCTTTGGTGGCTTTTGGCGAAGATGCTCATCTGTTACAGCAGGCCCAAATGCAGGAGCATCCTAAATTAATGGTGCTAGTTGTTGGAGAAACTGCACGTGCCGAGAGTTTTGCTTTAAATGGCTATGCGCGCAATACCAATCCTGAACTGAGCAAGTTAGCGGTGATTAATTTTAGTCAAGTCAGTTCCTGTGGCACAGCAACTGCCGTTTCAGTCCCGTGTATGTTTTCGGGCATGTCACGTGAAACCTATGATGAACAGCTCGCCAGACACCGAGAAGGTTTGCTGGATATTGCCCAGCGCGCCGGATATCAGGTGACCTGGATTGATAATAACTCAGGCTGTAAAGGTGCCTGTGACCGGGTACAAAAGTATCAGATTCCGGCACAACTGAAACAGAAGTGGTGTGATGCTGGTGGTGAATGTTTTGATGAAATTCTGGTAGATAGCCTGAAAGATTATCTGGCGCATCTGGATAAAAATAACCCGAAACCGCAGTTAATTGTACTGCATCAGATGGGCAGTCATGGGCCGGCATATTTCAAGCGTTCCAAAGCGCCGTATCAGCCATTTCAGCCGACCTGTAATAGCAATGCCATTCAGGGCTGTAGTACAGAAGAATTAAAAAATAGCTATGATAATTCGATTGTATATACAGACCATGTTCTTGCCCAAATCATTGAAACTTTAAAGCAGCAGACTCAATATCAGACCGGTTTCTGGTACCTGTCTGATCATGGAGAATCCACCGGAGAGCATGGCCTATACCTGCATGGTGCTCCTTATAGCATGGCGCCCACTCAGCAAACCCATGTCCCGATGCTGATGTGGTTCTCCGATGCCTGGAAGCAGCAGAATATCCAGCAGATCAGCTGTCTCAAAGGACAGACCAACCAAGCCCGTAGTCAGGATCATCTTTTCCCCAGCTTATTAAGCTTGCTGGATATAAAAACGCAAGTGATTGAAGCTAAAAATGATATGCTTGCACAATGCTCACCATCATTAAAGAACAGAGCTTGAAATGCATAAAATACTAATTATTGAAGACGACTTTATGATTGCCGAGTCGACTGAAACATTGCTCAAGCTGCATCAGTTTGATGTGCATTGGGTCAATAATGGGATTGAGGGTTTAAAACAGTTACAGCAGCAGGTCTACGATATTGTCCTGCTCGATTTAGGCTTGCCGATGATGGATGGCATGCTGGTGCTAAAAAATATCCGGCAGAAGTTTCCGAATTTACCGGTGCTGATTATCTCCGCCCGGGATCAGTTACAAAACCGGGTAGATGGGCTGAATCAGGGAGCAGATGACTATTTAATCAAGCCTTATGAATTTGACGAGTTGCTGGCCCGTATTCATGCCTTAATACGCCGTAGTGGTTTAAAAAATACCGGGATAGATACGAATAAGAAATTATCACACGGCAGTTTGGAACTAGATCTAGAGCAGCATATCGCTCTGTTTAATGGACAGGCTATAGAATTATCCAACCGGGAATGGTCCATCTTAATGGCCATGTTAAATCATCCGAATAAAATTTTTTCTAAAAATGATTTAGAAGACAAGCTTTATGACTTTGACAGTGATGTCAGCAGTAATACGGTGGAAGTCTATATCCATCATCTGCGGGCAAAATTAGGAAAAGACTTCATCCGTACCATACGTGGGCTAGGATATCGTTTAGGATGAGCGCCATGCAGAAACGTTATTCCTTGCAAAAACGTCTGGTTATTTATATTTCACTGTTTAGCGTGGTATTGGGCTATGTGCTGATCTTTGCAGCATACCGAATTGCGCTCGAAGAAATTAATGAAGTACTGGATAAACAGATGCAAAGTCTGGCAGAACGTATTTCAGAAAATCATCCGCAACCCTTACAAAGTGAAATCGATCTGGCAAAACAGTACAGTGAAGAAGATTTATTTGTAGATATCTGGTCCTATACAGATACAGCCACTTCCTTGCATCCGCAGGATGTTCTGGTGGCGCCGGTCAGGAAAGCAGGTTTCTACAAGCATCAAACGCCGTATGGAACCTGGTTAACTTATATTATTCCTGGTAAGCAATTACAGATTCAGGTGAGCCAGCAGCAAAATGTCCGGCAGGAACTGGCTCTGGAGCTGGCAGCCAATATGTTTCTTCCTTATGTGCTTTTTTTACCTTTTGCATTATTCGGTTTAGGCTGGATGATCCGGAAAAATTTTCAGCCCCTTAATGATTTTAAAACTGAATTGGCCAGCCGCAAGGCACAAGACTTAAAGCCAATTGCAATGAAAGATTATCCCTTAGAGCTGGAACCGACCATTCAGGAAATGAATTATTTGTTTGGTCGCATTTCTCTGGCCCAACAGGAACAACGTCAATTTGTAGCAGATTCTGCCCATGAATTACGCACGCCACTGACGGCTTTGAATTTACAGGTACAAATTTTGCTACAGCAGTTTCCGCAGAGCGAGTCTATCCATAATTTGAGCCAAGGCATTTTGCGTATGCAGCATCTGGTCAACCAGTTATTAAGTCTGGCCAAACAGGATGTGACCGAAGGTTTGAGTGAGCCTGTTCAATTGTTATCACTGAATCAGATGACAGTCACCTGTATCGAAGAACTGATTCAACTAGCGCTACAAAAAGAGATTGATTTAGGGGTAGAGCAGCAGCAGGAACTGTTGATTCAGGGCCAAGCCTCGGCCTTGCACTCAATCATTTATAACCTGATTGATAATGCGATTAAATATAGTCCGAAGGATGGCGTGATCAATGTATCAATTTTCCAGCAAGGCCAGCAGGCGGTTTTACAAATTGAAGACAGTGGGGCAGGGATAGATCCTGCTCAATTCACTCAGATCCGGCAACGCTTCTATCGGATTCATAACCATGCAGAAATTGGCAGCGGTTTGGGTTTATCCATTGTAGATAAAGCCACCGAGCGCTTGGGTGGAACACTGGAATTTTCGCGAAGTACCAATCTGAGTGGCCTTTGTGTACAGGTCAAGCTTCCTTTAATCGAAGCCTAAGCGAATAAGCTTCTGGTTTTTTTGGAGTTAAGGTTGCCTGATACTAGAGAGTATAGGAGTGGTCTTTTCTATGGGTAGTTTATGGCTAAACAGCGTATAGCCAATGACATTCATGCACCAGATAATCCAGCCAGTCCATAAATTATGACTCAGGAAATGTGCTCCGCGCATCATTTGTGCCCAGCCCATGGTCAACCCTAAAATTACTGCAGCGATCAGAAGAAAATAAGCACGCTTGCGGTTAGAAATGCGATAAACAAAATAACCAGCCATCAACGCAAAACCACTAGATGCATGCCCTCCAGGAAAACAGTGGCCCGCAGTGGCACTAAAATCCCACAAAATCCCGTTATGGGTAGGTATGGTCATATCCCAGGGACAGGCATGGGCCGACTGAGATTTTAAAATTCCGATCGAGGCCGTGGTCAGCACCACCATGCTAAAGAAATAGCCAAATTCCCAGCGCCGCGTATGCCAGTTCTGCCATTTTAGTGATGCCAACCAGGCCAGTAATAATGTGATATACACCAGAATCAGCAGGTCTTTCACATAGCGATGATTGAGTTCTGCCAGTGCCCATTGTTGTCGAAGGGGAAATTGACCCTGATCATCGATAAAGGGATAGATGAGCTGTAAGTCCAGCACTCCTCCAATGTCAAAGAAGTTGAGAAGAATCAAAAAACTGAAGATCAAAAGTAAAGTTTGGGCCAGTAAAAATCGGGAACGGTCAGTGATCATTTTTAAGTTGTCCATTTCAGGCAGTAGCAAGAGCAGAGGTCAAATCAAATGACCAGCCAAAATGATGCCCCAAGTCAGAGCAATTAAACTGAGTGCTACAAACTGAGCCGCACTGCCCATATCCTTGGCATTTTTAGACAGTTCATGCCGTTCCATGGAAATCCGGTCTACCACTGCCTCTATCGCTGAGTTAATCAGTTCAATGATCAACGCCAATAGGCACACGGCGACCATCAGTGCTTGCTCAACCCGGCTAACCGGCATCCAAAAGCTTAGAGGAATCAAAATAAGGTTGATCAGCAGAATTTGCCGGAAGGCGGCCTCATTTTGAAAGGCGGTTTTAAAACCAGCCAGGGAATAACGGGTCGCATTAAAAATACGCTGCGTTCCTGAGGTGCCTTTATAAGGTGAGCGGTAGGAAGACATAGAACAGTTTCAGTTAACAAGAGATAGGATTAACTTAAATTTTCAATCTTAAAATGCTCTTAAAAAAACCGGCCGTTCTCTGGATTTTTTATACACACAGCTTTTACATTCTTTTGCACAAAATTAAGAATTTTTTAAGTTTGGGCTTCTATCTTGAGTAGCAAGTTAATTTCGTGGTGTGAGCCAAATGATCAAGTTCAGTTTTGATCCTTATTTATCTAGTCAGATTCACTTTCTAAATACATATTTCAAGCAGCCTGAATATAAAAAACAAATCAATCACAATAAATTTTTACTACAAGTACCTCCGGCGTATCCGGTAATTTCAGCACAGGATCAATCGCTACATTTGACGGTCAAAACTGTAGAACAAAGCGAGACACCTGAACGCCGTAGCCTGGAACATTTTATTCAGGAAAAATATCAGCAAGTCCATCAGGCCACTGTATCGAGCTTCTCTTCGACCCTGTTTGCAGGTTATCAAGGCGCCGAGATGCAGGTGGTGATTGGTATGCAGCATTTAAATCAATTTAATGCCTTTCTGGAACAGTATCTCGATGAACCCGTTGAAAACACATTAAGTAAACTGAGCCAAACCCAGGTCAGTCGAGACAAAGTGGTAGAAATTGGCAATCTTGCAGCACTAGATATGGACAAAGCCAAACTGATGGTGGCCTTTCTGGTTTTTCATCTCTCGCAGCAACACATCGAATGGGCAGTATGTACCGGGACAGCCGCTGTGCGTTATGTGCTGCAACAAATGGGATTACATTTTCATGTGCTTGAAAAGGCTGACCCGCAAGTCCTTGGAGAGGCACAACGCCTGTGGGGCAGTTATTACCAGCAGAAACCTTATGTGCTGGCGATTGATGTGGCAGAGGCCCTACAAGTCGCTCGTCAATTTTATCAATTTAGTCATTAAAGCATTTTGCTTGATCAGCGAGGCACAGAATTTAAATGATGACTGCTTTATTTGAACGTATCAGCCTGCAAGCACGACAATATCCGCAGCTAGAAGCGGTAGTCACCACACAGGCAACCCTCAGCTATGCGGAGCTACAGCAGCGGGTAGAATTATTGAGTGCCGGTTTCAAGCAGCTTAATCTGTGCCATCTGGCCTTATGGGGCGTGAGCAGCATCGACTGGATTGTGGTCGATCTTGCCGCACAAAAAGCCGGCATGACTGTAATACCTGTTCCTCTATTTTTTACTGTAGCCCAAGTACGGCATCTGCTTTCCGACAGCCAAACAGAGCTGCTCTGTATTCTGGATGAATCTTTCTCTGCACCAGAATGGCTGTTAAATCTGGCTCAAGACATGAGTAGAGATGAGATTTTTATTGCTGGCCAGCTACATGCACGCTTTTTTCAGCTAGAACAGGCAGTACAGTATTCATCTTCTTTACAAACCCAGCAGCCGGCAAAAATCACCTATACCTCTGGCAGTACGGGGACACCGAAAGGCGTGTGTCTGGCTGAAGACACCATAGAATCAATTACGCATTCACTCAGTCATGCATTGGCCAGCAGTCAGCTTGGACGGCATTTGTGCCTGATTCCATTTGCCACCTTGCTGGAAAATATTGCCGGCATTTATGTCGCACTGAGCATGGGACGCGCCGTAATTGTTGGCGAGGTGAGCCAGTTCGGTCTGGTATCTAACCATACTTTTGATACACAGCGGTTTGTAAATGCAGTGCAGAGCGTCTGCTAAATCCCACAATAAAGTATCAGCCCAGTTTTATTGGGCTGGACTGATTAATTCAATTTTCTTCTAAAAATTTCAAAATTCACTTTTATGGACAAGGAAGATATGATGTCTATAAAAGTTAATTTTGAAATTTTACCATCTCTAAGTAACTGATTTAGCTATATCGATTTTTGATAAAAAAAAACTTAATTTTGAAATTCACTGTGATTTCAAGTTAAAAATGAAATTATAACCAGTGGACGATTTTTTTAAGAAATTAAAGCTAATAATGAAATCTTAGATAAAAAAAACAGTAGAAATAAATTAGGACGAATAATTATGATTTCTTTATAAGCAGTGATTTATAACAACTTTGATATCATCAATTCCTGTTAATACATTATATTCATACTTACAAGGACTACCACCTAATACAGAATAAAGAAAGTTTTTCTTATCTTCTATACTTAAATCCCGAAATTTTATTAAATTTTTTTCATCATTACTATTTAGTATAGAAGAATACATTTTCAATGAATTCATGAGTTTATATAGTGAATAAATTGAGATATATTTATAAGTCCCATTTTTAGACTTGAGTACGTCTATAAAAGAATTTTCAATAAGAAACTTTAGTGTAGAAGTATTTGTCTTAGTAATGTATTTAAATTGAAATAGGGTTATTAAATCAAAAATCTCTCGTCGAATATTATTTAATCCAATATAACTATTATGATAATTGCTATTAGAGTTAATAATAGATTTAATTTTTACATAAACAGATTTACTAATTTTATTTTTGAGGAAATAACACTTTTTTATAGAGCTAATTAGCTGATGTCTTACAAACTGATCGTTTATGTATTGGTCAATTTGGGTAAAGCATTCGTATATTCTATTCCTTCTCTGAGTATCATATGGAGTGTTTTCATATAATTGTATTAAGAAATCTTCAAATAAGTTATTTTTTAAAAAGTAGTTAAGTGAACAGTCATAACTTGCCAATATCCTTTTTTGAGAATAATCATGTGCCCGATAAAAATTGCTTTGAGTATTATAATAAGATTGACCTTCAGTCAGCAGTAAAAAGAAAGAAAGGGTACTAGCCAACTGGTGATCAGAAAAAGAAAAATGTCTTCTCTTGTTTAAAATATAGTCTAAATACAGTGATTGGGATAGCAAAGACGGTTCTATCGGATCAGAAAATATTGGTTCTTTACATGTTCGACAGGTATGAAATTCTATAAATTGCCATTCCAAAACACGACCACAGTGCTTACATTTATTTGTTAAAAACACTAGATGCTTTTCACAAATTACTTGTAAAGGGGACATCCAATTTTTATCAATAAAACTCTGTTTTGCATAACATAAACTGCAGATCGTTGGGCAATTAGATGTAGGTTTATAGGACTTACGCACTATTATTTATAGATTCTCTGTGGTAGCAGATGATTTTTATCGAGAATAAAGTCATCAATGAAGTTTTTGATAACTGGTCTAAATAATTTCTTCTGCCAACGATATACATTTTCAAAGATCCGCTCAAACTGGTTCTTTTGTATCTCAACGTAGGCCATCAAGGCTGAAAAAATATGATTCAAAATCAGTTTAGATCGTCTTACTTGAAACTTTTCAATATGACAAACCTGTTTAATCACCCGGTGATATTGCTCTATTTTCCAATGACTTGAATGTAATTCATGAAAACCCTCAAAGGACAATAAATCATCTTCATCTTGATGCACAATATAAAACCTCTGCTGTTCTTTTAACTGAGTCTTAAATAATTGTACAAAGCCAAAATCTTTGAGCCAGACCACTTGACCCTGATGGAAATCTGGCAATAAACGCAGTTGAAACCATTGTCCTTTTTCTGGGGAAACCTTACGGTTACAGTCGATACCAAACATAAATCGAATACCATATTTTCTTATGGTTTTTAGATTTCCAGTCGATGAATACCAACTATCACCTGTAATAAATTGAATCTTTGCACCCCAACTGAGTACTTCACTTAACATATCCATAAAGTAATCATTCTTGGTTTTACTTTCAGATTTGTCATAAATTCGGAAATTAATTGGAATATTTTGACCATTTTGATCTGTCGCATACAAGGTAATGAGATTAATACCCTTGACGGATCGGTGGTGTTTGCCTGACCAAAAATAGCTAACCAAGTCCATATGTTGACTATATGGTTTATCTAAAACAGTATCATCAATACTGACTATAAGTTTATTATTATCAATATGTTGAATTGATTCTTGATATAGGTCGTGAGGTGTGTAGTCTTCACGTTCTAGAAAGCGATTTACACTATCATGCGAGATATTATAAGTCTCGGCAAGTTGTGTGCAGCTAATAGAGTTCGGTTCTGTCATGAGAAAGCCCATATAAATGGGTAATGTACAAGTTGCTGTAGAAGCATGTTTAATTCGTCTGATCACAGATACTTTATAAAGTATTTTAATACTTTTTTGAATCCGTCAATGCGTAAGTCCTAGTTTATTTAATTGTTCTTGCCAGTAAAGAGACCTGATCAACTCAGGATAGAGGTGGTCCCACTTGTTTGAACAACTAAAAGCTTATTTATAAGTGATATTCTGCTCTAGTTAAGCTACCTTATTTTGTTGTGGTAGCTGGTCATAGTAAAACTCATCTGGAGTCATTTTGTCCAGACTCGAATGAGGTCGTTTCAAATTATAAAATTCAAAATATGCACTCAATTGCTTTTTCGCATCGGTGACACTGCTATAAGCTTTGAGATACACCTCTTCATATTTAACGCTTCTCCATAACCGTTCAACCATCACATTATCAATCCATCGACCTTTACCATCCATACTGATTTGAATGCCATTTGATTTCAATACATCAATAAATGCATCACTGGTGAACTGACTGCCCTGGTCTGTATTAAATATTTCAGGTGATCCATATTTTTCAATTGCTTCATTTAAAGCCGAAATACAAAAATCCACCTCCATACTAATCGATACCCTATGCGCAAGTACCTTGCGGCTATGCCAATCAATCACAGCACATAAATAAACAAAGCCTTTTGCCATAGGGATATACGTTATATCCGTACACCACACTTGATTACTGCGCTGAATAGCCAATCCTTTGAGCAGATATGGATATTTACGGTGAGCTTGATTGGCCTGACTTAGATTTGGTTTACGATATAACGCATTAATGCCCATTTTCTTCATTAAAGTACGTGTATGACGTCGTCCTATATGATGTCCTTGACGATTCAATAAATCACGCATCATACGGCTACCTGCAAAAGGGTATTGCATATGTAACTCATCCATACAGCGCATCAGCTTCAGATCTGATTCACTCACAGGTTTTGGGCGATAGTAATAACAACCACGGGAGACTTTCAGCAGCTTAGCTTGCTTAGATACTGAAATCTGAAGTGAGTCATCGATTAACTTTTGTGGTTGAAGCGGCCCAGTTTCTTCAACACACCTTCTAAAAAATCAATTTCTAATGCCTGCTCACCGATTTTTGCATGTAGTTTTTTTAGATCGATGGGTGGTTCTGTTGGAGCTTTTGATTGATCGAAAGCTTGCGAGGAAGCTGAAATCAGTTGATTTTTCCAGTCAATAATTTGGTTTTGATGAACATCAAATTCAGCACTCAATTCAGCAAGTGTTTTTTCTGCTTTAATCGCAGCAAGTGCTACCTTAGCTTTAAAGTCATTTGAATGATTTCTTCTTGGTCTACGTGTCATAAAATACTCCATATATTGATGTTTATAACATCATTTGGGGAGCAAAATATCACTTATAAGTGTTGTTCAAATTTCCTGATCCACCTCTGATCTTTTCTTAGATGTTCTGAAAACAGATTAATATCAAATTCTTGGTTAAGTATATTTGTTAGACATTTTCTTAAAGATTTAGCATTTGTAAATTGAGAAAGATATTGTTGAGCATCATGAATATAATAGACTTCCTTCATAAATCATTTTTCAATCAATTTAATTGTTTATCTTTCACCCAATCTAAATTGTATATGCCAGCAAGTAAATTAAACCGCAGGTTTAATCTTTTACGACGATTTCTATATACACAAGATAAAATCTTAAAACATTTCATCCTTCCAAATACATGCTCTACTTGAATTCGTCTACGACCAATCTCTGTATTTAACTTTTTTAATTCAGAATCTAATTTTTCAGTTTTCTTTGCTTTAGATGGCATGAGGCATCCAAAACCCAATTTTTTTATCCCTAAATACCCCTTATCAACGATAAAAAAGGGCTTAAATTTTAATTTCCTCATACTTTTTTTAAATATTTTAAAATCATGCATGCTTCCATGACTTCCACATACACTCAGTATTTCACCTGTTGTATAGTGCATAGATAGCTGAAATTTAAAGGTATGTCGCTTTTTTTTACCGCTATACCATTTCTTCTGTTTTTTTTGGACGTTGAACTAATATTTCAGTTGCATCAATCACAACAACTTCCCAATCCACTTCATCTCGATTAGGAAGTTGTTTTGGCAAGTTAAATTTTCCAGAACGGATTAAGGTATCTTCAATAACACGTGTGATACGAATTGCACTCGTTTCAGATACACCGTAACTCATACCAAGATGGAAAAATGTTCGATATTCTCTCCAATATTCTATACATAAGAGCAAACGATCTTCCAACGGTAATTTATGCGGTCGTCCTTTACCAATATGACGAGGTAAATGCTTATTTAGCTCGGCCAACATGAGGTTAAATGTAGCCCAACTAACACCGGTAAGCCTACGAAACTTAACGTTTGATAATTTTTGAATATCTTTGAATTTCATCCAAGGATTATCTCTTGAATTAAATAATTTTGCTGATTAATTTAAGATCAAATAAATTGTACGTTTTTTGATTTATGACGGAAGTCTAATTTAATCTTATTATTCTAAAAACATATCCTAGGATATGTTCATTATCTAATGGATTCGGTCTGATGACTAAACTGTTCATCAATACTACTCCAATCAACTTTTTCATTTACTAAAGATGTTTTGATCACCTCATAATTTTTTGACCGAAAAGCATACGTAAAATCATTAATATATTGATAATGCCGCAACTCGTTCAGTGCATGCAAAAAATGTTCAAATTTAAGGTGGTTAACCTTTTGTAAAATGGCAATTCGGCAAGCAAATCTTATAATGCGCATAAATAATGCTAAATTTTTGTTTGCCACGTAATACAATGAAATAGAATAAAATTTATTAATTATGATATCTGAGTTGTCAAAATCTAGTTGACCACTTAAATTTTTTAAAAATTTATAATAAACACCCACATCTCTTGAGGTAGCTAATGAAAAGAATTCAAGTTTATACCTTGTATAGAATCTTCTACTAAGTTGAGCATTTTCAGAAAGTACATATTCTGATTCAGGCATACCCACAATTAACACAGGAATTCTTGTAACATTTATAAAATTTTTAATCCAATTAGCAAGATTATCTACTTTGGTTAAAGTAGATTTTTCTGTAAGATGCTGAAATTCATCTAGGATCAAAAGTTTAGTCTTAGCCAGCTTAGCAAAATTAATCACTTTCTCACCAAGTACTAACTTCGTTAATTTACCATTATCAACAGGATCATCAAAAGCTTTAAGTATTACTATGCAAAGGTCTTTAATACTCGCTTGAGAGGGTATCTCAACATAAATCACAGTCCTGATGTCTACTTCATCATCATAGATTACGGGATAGTGACTAACGAATTGTTTTATAAATGAGGTTTTACCAGACCCACTATCACCTGTTAGTAATACACATTCAGGTTCAGCAAGAAAACTGTTCAACTCCAAGACTTCCTTAAGCTTATTTTTAGCTTTCTGGATATTTGGATAAGGGATATAAATAGATTCAATATTTGCAATTTTTGCTAATTGAGCCTCACTAATCATCGACATCAAATAGACCTCCATCAGCATAAATAGATTCTTGAATGTCTAAATCAATCACTTCTGGTTTCTTAGGTGACTTAATAATTGTATTATCGCTTGATATCTTTTTCCTTCTTAAAGCTTTTTGATCATATTTACTTTTATTTATAATAGAATTTATACTTTGATTTACCTCATTTACTTTTTTATCATGAATCCTGTTAATTTTATGCTTTAAAATATTTTGTTTTTTATTTATAAATTTTAAGTCTTTACTTGAAAAGCCGACAGGAATACCATCTATATTACTAACTTTTAAATATTTATCATACATCTCATCAAATACATATATATAAGACACATCATCACTATTTATATTAATTTTAGCTTTTATGGTCAAAGCATTAAGTATCCATTAAAAAGTAAACATGTATTCTTTTCCGAATTGGTTTGATACTTTCTCCACCCATTGCTCTATTTTGTCAGCTGTCATGACTTGAAAATCTCGCCAATAATATTTCATCTGCTTCCATACCATCTCGATTCGATTTAACTCAGGGCTATAAGCTGGAATAAAATACAGATTCGTCGAAAAGTTAGTTTTAAGTAGCTCTCTGTAATCAGCCATCTTTTTACTTCTATGAATCGAGGCATTATCAACAATAAGAACCAATGGAAGGTTATATGTCTGTTTTACTCGTTGAGCTATTCCAGTTAAATAGGCATAAAACCAAGTACTTGTCACTGACTCTTGTAAACAGCTTGTCACCAGTTTCCCCGTTGAAAGCAAACACCCCATGACATTAACTCGTTTTAATCTTATTGCATCAACCGCATGAACATCACCTATCTTTGTCCACGCATAGCGGTTATCAGGTGTAGATGAAAATCCTGTTTCATCAACATAACCTAATATAATTTCACCACGTGCCGCTTGCTCTCGTAATTCTTCAATCTGCTGTGTTGCTTGTTCAAATGCAATCGGATCTCTTTTTTTTCAAGCTATGACGGGTACGCTTGAAGACCATACCTGAATCACGTAAAAACTTACGAATGGTTTCAACAGACACGGACACTTCGTATTCTTCATGTAGTTTGACTCGGATTTGTTCTGCATTGAGTGGACTTGTATTGACCCAATCTAGGATTTTCGCCTGATAGTCTGAGATCAATGTATTGGGTCGACCTGAGCGATGACCTTCTTTAATCGATTCAAACTCATACAATTCCCAACGTCGGCGTTGTAGCCTTATGGTTTCTGGGATACGTTCTTGTAGAGTGGCAACTTCCGCAACGCTTTTACCTTCGGAAAGCCAGAGAATAGTTTGGGCACGTTGCCTTTCACGCCAATGTTTTGCATGCTTGACCAGAAAAATGAGTCGTTCTCGCTGTTCTAAACTAAGTGGTACAGAAACAATTCTAGGCATGTGTGAACATCTGTTAACTAAAAAAACCTTTTCGCATCATTAGTTATTTTTGTCAACTTAAATTTCTTATTCCTTTTAAATAAATCATTTAATTCATTAGAGTTGTAGCGAACTGCATTAATAATAATTCCTTTTCGAGAAAGTTTGCGATATATTGTTTCAACATCCATCAGATCAAAATTAATATTTTCTATCTCAGCATCTAAAATATTATTATCTTTAAAATAATTAACCCATAGATTATTTGCTGTATTTTTCGTTCTTTCATTATATTTATTATGATAATCTTTAATTATCCATAAATTTAATAAAAAATCTAAATTCTGAAATGAGATAACTGTTTCTTCTACTTTCTGACCAACGATAATATCTTTTCTTATTTTAGAAGGTAATCGTTCTAAAAGTGTACTTAAATTATTAAATGCTGACTCTACCGTGCCTTTCAACCACGGCTCATATGAAGATGAGTATATAAGGTTTATTCCTAAGTTAAGACAAACCTCTGCAAATTTTTTACTTTTAAATTCAGTACCATTATCCATTACGATTTCTTTGATTCTTCCATATTGAATCCATTCCTCACCAATTTCAGAATACTTTTCAGATTTTCTCTGCATTGCATGTTTTAAACATCTTATTGAGATTTCTGTATTTGGAGCATAAAAAGCTAAATAGTAGCCAAGAAAAGATTTTGTGTAATGATCTTTTATAACAGTAAGTACAGGTCTCCCAAACAGAGCTCTCTTGTTCCCATACTCATCCGTATCCTCTACATATACTTTTATATCTAAATATGTATGATCAATTTCAACACGTTCTAATGGATAAGTAGTCTTTACACCATTAAAAACAGCACCATATCTTTTATAATATTCTTTACTACCAAGGCGTTTTTTCTCTACATCAAGATCATACCCATATTTATGTACATAGTTACAAACCGTTTGATAAGAAGGGAAGCCCTCTTCCTCGATATTTATTTTATATAATGCAATCTTTATCTTTTCATAAAGATTTCGTATATTTTTTCGATGGGTGTTTGCAAATTCTTTTTGGATACAATCCATAATAATTTTTTGAATATTTTTATTAAGACGACTTTTCCGTACTTGTTTTTTTGGAATCAGAAAATTCAAATTATTTCCACATTTTTCAAAATCAGTTATAACTCGGTTAATTGTGCTTAAAGACCACTTAATTTTTAATTGTTTTTTAGCATATATACAAAAATCTTTCTTATTGTAATCTTTCCCATAATTTACATATCTTTTTACTATTTCTATTTTTGTTTTAATTTTTTCTGAATGATTTTCTTCGTTATCAAAATACATTAAAGAACTTGTCTGTTTTTGCGATGCATAATCATCCAAATAAACAATAATATTTTGATAAAGCAAATTTTCAAATTCTCTTTTTTCAATTTTTAAAATATTAGATCCATTATTTACATCAATTAGAATCAAAATATTATCTTCTCGATGTAAATTCCAGATTTTATTTTGATAATTTACTTTAATCATTATACAATCCTAGAATAGAATTGCTTTTGATTAGCTGATTGTTGATATCAACATCAAAATAATCAAAGTAAATTAAATTATATATTTCGTGAAGGGGGACAATTTCAGCAAGTCTTTCTATAGATATATACTTATTTTTAATTTGTGCAATTATATCTAATGTACTCTGTTTAACTGGAATATCTGCATATCTTTCAAGATATTTGATATTTTCTAAAAAATATCCGCATCTGATATCAATTTCTGTAATAATTTTGAATGATATATTTTCTTTATTGATATCTTCCAAAATTTTCTGTTTATCCTGTTTAAATTTCTCTACAAACTTTTGAAATTTAACCTCTAAATACATTTCTCGCCCATCAGAATATACGACAAAGAAATCTGGTGTATAGGTTCTTTTCTTTCCATTATCAATATATTCGAAAGTTCTTGATTGAGATTCATAGGACACAATATCAGTATTACATTCAAGCAAATGGCAAAGATCCTTTTCTAATTGTGATTCCCATCCAATATATGAGCCATTTTTGCGACTTGCGAACAAACCTGTTACACGATGTGGATGCGGCATAATTTTTCGCCGGGTATTTAGAATTTTCATAAGATAAGCCTATCTAGTTGCTTAACCTTATGATGGAAAATTTTGAAAATTGATACCATTATGGTTTGTAATTTTTACCATCAATATCAAATATTTATATTTTTTCCACATTCATTAAGTTAATTAATTTCATTTTTTCTTTATAAATTAAATTCTACTCAAATCATGTCTTAGGTAAGTGGCATCTTTCTAATATTTTTAATAATAAATTTTATTAAGAAAATAAATGAAAAAAATATTAGTAAAATCATCCGCAAAACTAAAAATGTATTCAAAAAATTGATATATTAAAATTCAAGTAAAAACTATATTTAATTTACATAAGTTTGCATAATTTACATATTGTTGCGCACAGTGAGGGGTATATGTCTAAAAAGGATTTGTCAGAACGTGAGATTTGTACTCGTTTTATCTATCCTGCTCTAATAAATGCAGGGTGGACAGCGCAACAGATCCGTGAAGAAGTGACTTTTACAAAAGGTCAAATCATGGTTCGTGGCAAATTGCATACTCGTGGTGAAACCAAACGTGCAGACTATATTCTCTACTATAAAAAGAACATCCCGATTGCGGTGATTGAAGCCAAAGACAACAATCATACTCTAGGCGCTGGTATGCAACAAGCGCTTGGTTATGCTGACTGTTTACAAACTCCCTTTGTATTTTCCACGAATGGAGATGGCTTTCTTTTACATGACCAGACAGGTTTGTTTAATCCCAATAAGGTGGAAACAGAGTTAGGTTTAGATCAATTCCCAGCACCAGATATGTTATGGAATCTATATCAGCAGCATCATGGTGTAATATCACCTGAAGCAAAAGCTATTGTTGAATTTCCTTATTACGATGATGGTACAGATCGCACACCACGTTATTACCAAACCAATGCGATTAATAAGACATTAGAAGCAATTGCTCGTGGGCAAGATCGTGTCTTATTGGTTATGGCAACAGGTACAGGCAAGACCTATACCGCTTTTCAGATCATTTGGCGTTTATGGAAATCTGGTGCTAAAAAACGCATTCTCTTTTTAGCTGACCGTAATATTCTAGTTGATCAAACCAAGAATAATGACTTTAAACCCTTTGGCGACAAGATGACAAAAATCACCAATCGCACGGTTGATAAAAGCTATGAAATCTATCTGTCCTTATACCAGGCTGTAACAGGCTCAGAAGAAGAGAAGAACATTTATAAGCAGTTCAGTCCTGAATTCTTTGATCTAATCGTGATTGATGAATGTCATCGTGGTAGTGCTAAAGAAGATTCTGCATGGCGTGACATTCTTGAATATTTTAGTTCAGCGACCCACATCGGTTTAACTGCAACACCTAAAGAAACAAAAGATACATCTAACATCACTTATTTTGGTGAACCTGTATATACCTATACCTTGAAACAAGGTATTCAAGATGGTTTCCTTGCACCTTACAAAGTGATTCGTATTGATATAGATAAGGATCTGCAAGGGTGGCGACCAGCTAAAGGTCAAAAAGATAGACATGGTAATGAAATTGAAGATCGTATCTTTAATTTAAAGGATATGGATAAAACGCTTGTCCTCGAAAAGCGTACAGAGTTAGTAGCTAGAAAAATTACGGAGTATTTGAACAGCACTGATCCCTATGCCAAAACCATTGTATTCTGTGACAATATCGATCATGCAGAGCGTATGCGTCAGGCACTTGTAAACCTGAACCCTGATAAAATTAAAGAAAATCGCAAGTATGTCATGCGCATTACGGGGGATGATCAAGAAGGTAAAGCTGAACTAGATAACTTCATTAACCCTGAAGAACGTTATCCTGTCATTGCAACTACTTCCAAGCTCATGACGACAGGTGTTGATGCCCAAACTTGTAAATTGATTGTTCTCGATCAGCATATTCAATCCATGACCGAGTTCAAGCAAATCATTGGTCGTGGTACACGAGTAAATGAAGAGTTTGGAAAGTCTTGGTTCACGATTATGGACTTTAAGAAAGCGACAGAATTATTTAGTGATCCTGCTTTTGATGGTGAGCCTGTGGTGATTTATGAACCAAAAGAAGGTGAACCGATTGTCCCTCCAGAAGAAAAAGACGATGGAGAAGTTAGTGATGATACAACTGCTGAGCCAACGATTTTTGATCCTCCAACAGGAGGTAGCGATGACGATGATACTGAAGGTGAACCACCTAAAAAATTTGTTGTGAACAATGTTCCTGTGAAAGTTATTGGGGAACGTATTCAGTTCTATGACAATGATGGCAAGTTAGTCACAGAGTCACTTAAAGATTACACTCGTCAGCATATTCTGAAGGATTATGAGTCTTTAGATACCTTCCTTCGAAAATGGAAAGGGGCAGATAAAAAATCGCTAATTATTGAAGAATTTCAAAAGCAAGGTGTGATTTTTGAAGCACTGGAAGATGAAGTTGGTAAGGACTTCGATGCTTTTGATCTGATTTGTCATATTGCTTTTGATCAGCCAGCACTGACTAAAAAAGAACGTGCCAATAACGTCCGTAAACGTAATTACTTTACCAAGTACAACGAGCAGGCGCGTCAGGTGTTAGATGCATTGCTGGACAAGTTTGCTGATCAAGGGATTCAGCCGATTGAAGATGTGCAGATTTTAAAAGTTCCACCTTTTAATCAGATGGGATCACTCATGGAAATTATTCAGTCCTTTGGTTCGGTTGAAGAATATACAAAAGCACTGAAAGAACTGGGCGATCAACTTTACGATGATGTGTCTTAAGGTTGCTGTCTGTTAAACTCTTGCACAAATTTAATATTAATGATTTGAAGTCGAATTATGAGCATTTCGGGAACAATTAAGTCTATTCAAGATACCATGCGTGAAGATGTGGGTGTGGATGGTGATGTACAACGTCTAGGTCAGTTGGTTTGGATGCTTTTCCTGAAAGTGGTTGATGACCGTGAAAAAGAAGCAGAAACTCTTGCATTTTTTGAAGGCAAGACCTTTAAATCACCAATTCCTGAAGAATTCCGTTGGCGTAACTGGGCAGCCAATGATGAAGGCATTACAGGTGATGCTTTAAAAGACTTTATTGATAATCAACTGTTTCCACGCTTACAAAATCTCGCTCAAGAAAGTGATGACCCACGTGCCCGTGTGGTTCAAGCAGTCTTTGCTGATGCCTATAACTATATGAAGTCAGGTGGTTTAATCCGTAAAGTGATTAACCAAATCCAAAAGGGTTTTGACTTTAATAAATCATCTGAACGTCATGCGTTTGGTGATATTTACGAGCAATTGTTGCGTGATCTGCAAAATGCGAAAAACTCAGGTGAGTTTTATACCCCTCGTGCTGTCACCACGTTTATGGCACAAATTGTCGATCCAAAGCTGCATGAATCTGTGCTTGATCCTGCATGTGGTACGGGTGGCTTTTTAACCTCTGCCATTGAACATAAGCGTGAAAACTATGTCAAAAATGCTGATGATGAAAAAGTCTTGCACGACAGCATTTACGGCATTGAGAAAAAACCTTTACCGCATTTGCTTTGCACCACCAATATGATTTTACACGGCATAGATGTGCCTGTAAAAATCCGTCGTGATAATACCTTGTCTTATCCATTGATTTCATGGACAGCAGATAAGCGTGTGGACGTGATTCTGACCAACCCACCATTTGGCGGTACGGAAGAACAAGGCATTGAGAAGAATTTCCCGTCTAAGTTCCAAACCCGTGAAACTGCCGATTTGTTTATGGTGCTGTTGATTCAGCTGTTAAAATCCAATGGTCGTGCAGCCGTGGTATTGCCTGATGGCTTTATGTTTGGTGAAGGCATTAAAACTGCCATTAAAGAAGAGCTGATGGAGAAATGCAATCTGCATACCATTGTGCGTTTGCCGAAGTCTGTTTTTGCACCGTATACGTCAATCAGTACCAATATTTTATTCTTCACCAAAGGCAAAAAGACCAAAGATATTTGGTTCTATGAGCATAAATTACCTCAAGGCGTAAAAGCGTATAACAAGACCAAGCCAATTCAACTCAAAGAGTTTGATGCTTTAAAAGCGTGGTGGGGCAATGAAGCTGACGGTTTTGCCAGTCGTGTTGAAAATGAACAGGCGTGGAAAGTCTCTAAGCAAGAGATTTTAGATCGTAACTACAATTTAGATATTAAAAATCCGCATCAAGCGGAAGAGGAAGTTAAAGACCCTGAGGAATTGTTAGCACAGTATGCGGATTTACAAGCTGAGATCAGCAAAATCCGTAATCAGCTAAAAACGATTTTAGATGAAGCGTTAAGCCAATAATTGAGGGTGAATGAGATGACCGATGTAAAACAGCTCATTACCGAGCATTTAGATATTTGGCTGACTGCGGAAACTGAAAAGAAGTCAGGGCGTGGGCGTAGTTCGGGTTCTAATGATACGATTTATGGGGTGCAAAAACTTCGTGAATTAATTTTAGATTTGGCTATTTCAGGGAGTTTAGTCAAAACACATTCAACAGTTCAATTTGAACAAGAGTTTTTTAGCCTAAACAAAAGTAATTCAAAAAAAATTGATACTAGTGTGATTAAAGAAAAACTTAAAGACACTATATTTAAAATACCATCTTCTTGGGCTTGGGAAACTTTAGGAAATTTATTCTATTTTGAGAATGGCGATAGAGGAAAAAACTATCCCAATAAAGATTGCCTTGTTGAAATAGGTATTCCATTTGTTAATGCTGGTCATTTGAAAAATGATGGTATTGATATTCATGAGATGACATTTATTACTCAGGATAAATTTGACTCATTAAACAGTGGTAAATTTAAAGAAGGTGACATTTTATATTGCTTAAGAGGTTCACTTGGTAAATATGCTGTTGTTCAAAAAGATTTGAAGGGGGCAATTGCTTCATCTTTAGTAATATTAAGAGCTTATGAAAATAGCTTCATCGATTATATAAGTCTTTTTTTGCAGTCTAATTTTGCTAAAAAGCAGATCAAAATTTACGATAATGGTACTGCTCAGCCAAACTTATCATCAGCCGATCTAAGAAAATTCCTAGTGCCTATGCCATCTAAGGAAGAAAGATCACAAATCGTTGAAAAAGTTGATGAACTTATGCAACTGTGTGATCAGCTTGAACAACAACAAACTTTAAGCAGTGATGCCCATGCCACATTGGTCGATACTTTGCTCAAAGCTGTAACAGAATCAAGTGATGCCGATGAGTTTCAAGCCAATTGGCAACGCATTGTGGCAAACTTTGATGTGTTATTTACTACGGAATACAGCATTGAGCAGTTGAAACAAACTGTTTTACAGCTCGCTGTGATGGGTAAATTGGTTAAACAAGACCCAAGTGATGAACCTGCAAGTGAGTTGCTTAAAAAAATTGCGGATGAAAAAGCCAAGCTGATTAAAGAAGGGAAGATTAAAAAGTCAAAGCCTTTGCCTGAGATTAGCGAAGATGAAAAGCCGTTTGAATTGCCAGAAGATGCTTGTTGGGTGCGTTTAGAAGAATTAATTCCATCTTTTCAAAATGGTAACTCAAGTCGTGGAGATAAAGATGGTGTTGAGATAGCTGTTTTGAGATTAGCAGATATAACTAATAACAGAATAGATTTATCAGATTTACGTTATTTAGTTATTGATGAAAACTCTATTGCTAGATATCAATTAATCAAAAATGATATTTTAATTACTCGTGTAAATGGTAGTACTGATATTGTAGGTAGTTTTACTTATTGCGCTGATGATATTAAAGCAATCTACTGTGATCATTTTATTCGTATGCGCCTTAATCAGTTATGGATTGATTCAGAGTATTTATCAACTATTGGTAGATCAAGATTAATACGCTCTCAAATTGAATCACTTTTCATTACAACTGCAGGTCAGAAGACAGTCAATCAAAAGCATATTGGGTCAATATTAGTTCCTTTATTTACAAAAAATCAGCAAATAAAGATTGTTCAAAAAGTTAATCAACTCTTTTCTATGATTGAACAGCTTCAAGTTTTACAAAGTAAATTACAGAAAACCAAACTTCATTTAGCAGATGCTTTGGTGGCGAATGCAGTGGAGGGGGTGTGATGACGAAGATAGAAGTTATTGCTGAGAACTGTGATGAACCCATGGAAAATCATATTTGTAATCAGGAAAGTTTAGATATTTTTAATGATTTACAAAAAAGATTTAATAATCAGGCATTGCATTATATCGATCAGGAAGATACTCCATTAATTGCCTATGAAATCAATAACGGATTTACATTAGCTTTAAAAGCGAATAAAGATAGTGCAACTTTTTATGTTGATGATGTCCAAGATTTTGGTGTGATATCTAGCTTAGAAATCTTCAATGGAAAAATCAAACGATACCCTGATCCTAAAAAGATTCATTCAGCAATTAAAGCTATTAGAGGAATTCAGGGAAAAGAAACAATTATAAAAATTTCTAAGGTAACTTTTGCTGAATATCTAAAATTAATGGAATATGCTCCGACTGCTCCGACTGCTCCGACTGCTCCGACAAAGAAAGAAATGTTACCTGAAGATCTTTTAAAGAAGCTTGAACGCCAAGATAAGATCGGTACAGCAGGTGAGGATTTTGCCATTGCCTATGAAAAAAAGCGTCTAGAAGGGTTGGGTGCTAAACCTGAAGACTTTGAGAAATACATCATTGACCGTAGAAAAATCAATGTTAGCCAAGGCTATGACATTGAAAGTCATTTTGATGGTCAATCACGTTATATAGAAGTCAAAACGACAACAGTAAATGCCGAAGCTGATTTTTTCTTTAGCGCTAATGAGTTTAATGTGCTAAAAGCGAAAGGTGAAGAAGCCTATATCTACAGAGTTGTACTGAGTGAAGATTTAGAATCAATCGTTGAGATTAGAGAAATTAAAAATCCATTTGGTGCTAAAGATACAAGTGATTTTAAAGCAATTGCGTTCAAAGCTAATTTAAATGATTTTTAAATATATGCATGATAGTAGCTATCAATTTTTCATAGTTTAGCTGTATGACCTTAATTGAACACAAGAATTTATGAATATTAGTGCCGTAATTCAAGAAACCTCAAAATATTTAAGTAAATATAATCATATATTTAAGCCTGAAAATGAAATTATTTCATTTCTAGATAGTCGAAGTGACTTCTTAACTTCTATAAATGTGAAAAGAGAAGTTGATAGAATTTATAGGGAAGGAAATAGCCTTTTCATGAGTAAAAGCTGGTTATATACATCAGATATAAAAAATATTTTAGGAATGATAAATCCAAAGACTTGTATAGAATTTTGTATCACATACTCAAATAAAATTGATGATCCAACTTTATTCAATACAATTAGCTACTATTATGATGATGTCTTACCACCAATACGCTTAAAAACTCGTAAAAAGATTGCTAATACTCTACCAATTGATGTGTTTGGAAAAGAAAATGCAGCGAAAGAATTATCAAAGGTATTTTTAACTGAAGGTATTAAAGACCAAACTTTTACTTCAATAGATGAACTATTTGAGGCTCTTAATGTTTTTGAAGCATCAACTGCAACTTTTAGAAAGCTACTTAGGAATATTGCCAATTCAAGTTTAAGAGATGAATCTGAAAACAGGATTTTAATTTCTAAAATTAATGAGGTGCTGCAAAAAGATGGAATGATTCTGGCTTTAGATGAGTCAAAAAACTATCCATTTTTTAAAATTAAAGAACAAGAATATAAACCCAATAAAGCACCAGACTATTTGATTTTCGGTGCAATTGGCACAAAACCGAATATTGGGATCAGTGATGCATTAGATGGAACTGTATCTGTTATTTCAGATGATGGCGATCCTCTCACATACGATAGAAAGATTATTGATCATCTCAATTGGTCTGATATGGAAGATTGGTGGGATGAAATCAACATTTATCCTAATTTAAAGCTCAGAACACGCTTAAATAATTGTTTAGATTCTAAAGCTGAAGAAATATTCTTTAAATCATACTTTTCTTTGTTTCAGGAAAAACTTGGGGAAAAACTACCAGCACTTATTCCACAGGTTTATATCGCATACGACCCAATGCGAGCAAAAGATTTAGAAGGTGGAAAAACACGTATCCGACAACGGATCGACTTTCTCATGATCTTGCCAAATCTCAAACGTGTGATTATTGAAATTGATGGTAAACATCACTATGCACGGGAAGATGGTCGAGCGGATACCAAACGCTATGCGGAAATGGTTAAGGTAGACCGTGATCTACGTTTAAGAGGTTATGAAGTATATCGCTTTGGTGGTGCTGAGTTCTATAACGATCAAAATACACCTGAAGAAAATGCAGTCTCTCTGGTAAAAGACTTCTTTACGGCACTGTTTAAACAGCACGAAATTTTATAATTTTTAAAAGTCAAAACTATGAGTTTATATCCTATTGATTTTTAATTATTATTTTTACTACCTAGGCGCTGATAGGCTAATTGCAATAAATGAGCGCCTAACGCTTGTAGGCAGTTAAACAATTGATTAAGCTTGTTTTTAACAAGTCGTCTTGATTGATGTTTGGCGTTTGTGTTGATCTGGTATATGTCGGTTGAACTCGCTTATGTTTCGAGGGCGGGAGAAACAGTCTAAATTTTTAGACAAGTAAAATATACAAGTCATAAAATCCTTTTCAGTTGCGTTTCTCTTGTACGCAGGCGATACAAGAACAAAAAACTCAATTTAATCTTGAGTCATCGTTATTACCTCAATAAGCTATGTATTTTATAAGTTATATATTTTCATAAGCTTTACAGAGGGTTAAATGTCCAATATTTCAAATAAGATTGAAGCAGCTCATCGATCTCTATATCAAGTGCTGAATGAACAAAAATATTCGGTTGATTATTTCCAACGGGAATATTCTTGGCAGAAACAGCATATTCAGCAATTAGTGACAGATCTAACCACAGCATTTCTTAATGAATATACTGAAGGGGATGCCCGTAAAGAAGTTCAAAATTATAATAGCTATTATCTAGGGCCATTTGTTGTTTCAGTATCGGAAGATGGTAGTTTAAGTATTATTGATGGTCAGCAACGTCTAACGTCTCTAACACTTTTTTTAATCTTTCTTAATCATTTTCAAAAGGATATTGGAGAGAGCTTAAATATTTCCCCAATGATCTTCTCAGAGAAATTTGGTGAAAAGAGCTTTAATATTCAGGTTGAAGAAAGGTTGGTTTGCTTTAATGCTTTATTTGAAAATGGGGTATTTAACAATACTGATGCAGATGAGTCTTCATTAAACATGGCTGCAAGATATGAAGATATTTCAGAAGTATTCCCTGAAGATATAACTAAGTGTTTTCCAAATTTTATAGATTGGCTCAAAGAAAAAGTAATTTTAGTTCAAATTACCGCCTATTCTGATGAAAATGCTTATACTATTTTTGAGACTATGAATGATCGTGGTTTAAATTTAACACCTTCTGAAATGCTTAAAGGTTTTTTACTATCCAAATTTAATGATAAAAATAAACGAAAAAAAGCAGACGAGTTTTGGAAATTAGAAATTCAAAATTTAAAAAAAATTGATAAGAATGAAGATCAACGATTCTTTCAATCTTGGTTACGTGCACAATACGCAGATACTATTCGACAAGGTGCAGCAGGTTCTAAAAATGAAGATTTTGAAAAAATAGGAACTAGATTTCATAGTTGGGTGCGTGACAATACTGATAAAGTAGGTTTAGATCCAAATGGTGCTTTATCTTATGAAGAATTCGTTAATACTAAATTCAAATTTTTCCTCAAAGCATATACTACAATTTTACATGCTCAAAAAAATCTAACTGAAGGATTAGAGCATGTGTTTTATATTCATAGATGGGGGATAGCTCCAACCTTAAGCATACCACTTATGCTCGCACCTTTAACCTTGTCTGATAATGATATGCTTGTTAAGCAAAAAATAGATTTAGTCGCTCGCTATATTGAAACCTTTTCTGTTAGAAGATCATTAAATTTTAATTTATTTTCTGCAACATCAATACGTTATACAATGTACAGTCTAGTAAAAGAAATTAGACAAAAAGACTTCGATACACTAAAAATTATTCTTTCAGAAAAATTAGAAAAAATGGATAAGAAAATTAATGGTATATTAAATTTCAGATTACATGGTCAAAATTACAGATTTGTCAAGTTTCTTTTAGCACGCATGACTGTGTTCGTTGAACAAGCTTCTGGAATGCAAAGCTCATTTGTTGACTATTATGAACCATCAAAAGGTAAACCATTTGAGGTTGAACATCTTTGGGCAAATAAGTATGAGCGTCATAAGGACACTTTCACAGATAAGCATTCATTTGAGAACTATAGAAATAGACTTGGGGGGCTGATTTTGTTGCCTAACGGAACAAATCAATCTTTCAAAGATATGTATGTTAGCCAAAAAGTTAAGCATTATTTAAAAGAAAACATTTTAGCTCAATCTTTTAGCCCAGATGCCTATATAAATAATCCAAACTTTACGAATGCTATAAGCGCTTTAGATTTACCATTTAAATCCTTTGTGTCAGAGAAAGTAGTAGAAAATGAGGAAACTTTTACTAAAGATCATATTGATCAAAGACAGCAGTTATACTTCCAAATATGTAATCGAATTTGGGGCGATTTTTGGACAGTAGATAAGAAAGAAGGCTAAATTGTCATTGTGTGATGGCATATATACCTTAAAGCTAAAAATGAAATAAAGTTCACTTTGAAAAAATTTCATTTTTAGCTTTATTTTTTAACGATTTCATTTTTAGCTTTAATTTCCACTGAAAATTTCAAAATTAACTTTTATGGACATATGAACTTATGGTTAAGTGTATCTTATTTAACTTGTATTTAACATAATATACATTATACGAAATACTATTGTTAGAACCCATTTAAAGTGTCTATATTCTCACCAATAAAAATGTCTGGTTTATGATGGTTTTTATCACCATGGACTGGATATAAAATATAGATGCTGATCACTATGTCTGATAAAGAAATTCAACGTCTTGCAGTTCTGCAAGACGTTAGAGATCATCGTATTACCCAGGTCCGTGCTGCTGAAATCCTGAATCTTTCCACCCGTCAAATTACCCGGTTATTGCAGAAGCTCAATCAAGATGGTGTCTCAGGTATGGCACATGCCAGTCGTGGTCAACCGGGTCATCGTCGCCATGACGTCCTGTTAAAATCAGAATGTCTTTCCATTATTTCTGAACATTTACTTGGCTTTGGTCCTAC